>NHFS02000083.1 GCA_002171315.2 Euryarchaeota archaeon TMED117
GCTGCAAAGCGCCGTAATTGCGATGGTGATGAAGATGCGATTATGTTACTGATGGATGGATTATTGAACTTTAGTCGTGAGATCTTGCCTGCAAATCGTGGTGGCCAAATGGATGCTCCGCTTGTATTGACGACACGCCTCAATCCAACTGAAATCGACAAGGAAGCGTTGAACGTTGATGCTGCTTGGTTCTATGAACGTCAATTCTATGAAGCAACATTGAATCAACCTCATCCAAAAGATATCGCTGATAGCATGGACTTTGTTGAGCGGCGTCTCGGTACTGTTGCTGCTGTCCGTGGCTATGGATACACACATGATTGTGAACGCATGGATGAAGGGCCTGAACTTTCAGCATACAAGACATTAGCCACCATGATCGACAAGATGAATGGACAACTGAATCTATGCCAACGATTACGAGCAATCAATGCCAGAACTGTTGCATCATCTGTTATTCGATCTCACTTCCTTCCCGATTTACGTGGTAATCTCAACGCTTACGGGCGACAAAAGATTCGTTGTTTGAAATGCGGAAATTCTTACCGCCGAATGCCTCTTGCTGGCCATTGCATTCAACCTGAGAAGGTTGGTGGACGCGGGCTATCTGCTCACGGTGTTGCTCGAAGTGAAGGGGGTCAATGCAATGGAAAACTCGCCCTTACAGTTTCTGAAGGAGCGGTACGCAAGTACATCGAAGTGACAAAGCACGTCATGGATACATACGGAGTCGACACCTACACTCGTCAAAACATGGAATGGCTTGCTGGAAGTGTTGAATCACTGTTCAACAATGACCGAGCAAAACAAATGTCACTCTCAGATTTCCTGTGATAGGAAAGCGATTCGTGTGCGCCATCTGAGGGCAATGTTCGTATTTACCCAAATCTTATGACTTGAGGCCGTTAGCCGAAAGTAGGCGGTAGGAGTGAACTCACAACGACTTCTCCTCTGGATATTACTCTCTTTTTCTATTATTTCTATTTCAAGTGCAGGCGCAGTTTTCCAACTTATGGAAGATGTCCCCCCTCTTCTAAGAGCATCATGGAGATTCCAACTTACGGCATTAATTATGGCGCCAATTTTTGCTTACCAATTCAACGCCATGAGAACGGATGAAGAAGCAATTACTAAACTAAAATCAAAACAGACTCTATGGATTTTAACAGGATCGGGGCTCAGTCTTGGACTCCATATGGGCGCATGGGTTTGGTCATTGGACAATACCTCGCTTTCACATAGTTTACTATTCGTTACAATTCATCCACTCATCATTGTTTTTGGAGCATTAATGTTGAGAAAATACGTTCCTTCCAAACAAATTTTTGGGGCAAGTATTGGATTCATTGGAGGAGGGATTACACTTCTTGGAATCTCTGTTGAATCAGAAGTAACGTTACTTGGAGATCTTGCTGCTATCGTTGGCGCATGTGCAGTCGTTGGATATTTCATCGCAGGTAGAACTCTGCGTCAGTGGATGCCTCTTTTCGTGTACATCTTACCTGTCACAATTATAGCTGCAGTTTTCCTTGCAATTATGTCACTTTTACTTGAAGGCAGTACATTCTCAATGACCAACCAAGATTTATCGATATTTGGGTGGTTAAGTAGTGCTTGGATTTTTTATGTCCTCTACTTGGCGATCTTCCCTGGAATTGTTGGACACGCTGGCATAAGTTCCGTTCTACGTTGGTTCCCTCCAATAATCGTGAGTGTCGCGTATCTGTTTGAACCTCTCATCGGCTCCTTCATCGGATGGGTTTTAGGAACTACAGGAATACCCAGTTTCTGGACATGGGCTGGGGCAATTGTCTTGATGATGGGGACTATCCTCGTGATATGGGGCGATGAAGAGAACAAAAAACGAGAGGTTGAATTATAATGATTAGCAATGGAAACTCATCTTTAATTGTCGCTGGATTTTTCTCAGCATTAATTGGTCTTGCCCTCAATGGAGTCTCTCGACTAGCGATCGGAGAGCCCATCATTGAGCCAGATACCGTCGTCATTTCCCAATATATTCTCACGAGCATGGCAACAAGTGTCATCGGACCCGCAGTCATCTTTATCCACCGCTTACATCTCAAATCGACAGATATGGAATACGGTGTCCTTTCTATGAATTGGCCCGATTCAAATGCTCCGCTAACGAAAATTGGGCCCGTTCGAGCAAAGATTGCATATTCATTACGAAACTTAATTGAGGGTATTGGGACAAAAGAGGCTGATGCGCAGAGTGAAATAATCGCCAATCAAATCGTGCATTGGACACTTCATGAACAAGAAGCAAACGTTCGTGATTTCGGTCGAATTCAGCTCATTTCTCAAACACCTGGTCTTTCTCAAGATGCTGAGGCAAAAGATACGTACCAACTGATTACAGAATTCGCCAAGAAGGGAGACTGCATCTATGCTACAGCGTTCACAAACACTCGTCTATGGTGGTTGAGACCTCAGACTGGAGAAAAATTCTTGAAATTTAATCTTGACCTTATTGGAAGAGGATTGGACATTAAACGGATATTTGGCGTTAATCATCCAGATTGGCCCGGATTTGACTTGGGGGAAGATGAAGACGGAGCAAAGAAAAGACTCATCCAACTCCATGCAAACCTCAAAGGTACTGAAACATATACAATTGAATACAATTCATTCATGAATTCACGGATTCGGACGAGATATGGCATGGAATTACGGGATTGCATGATCTTAGTTCGTAATGGAAAACCATATTTTGGATTGGAATGGGCAGTTGATCTCTTCGGTGAGGCAGACAAAGTTTACGTTGTTTTTGGACAGTCCCAATTAAACACGCTTTACGATAATATGTTGGCTATTTTGGATGTTGATGAATCAGACGGTCTTTCGATAATCGAGCAACAGAATCCTTATGAGATTGAAAATTTTGAAGAAAGAAAAAGAGCAATGAGTGATCTAAAGAGTATTCTCGATTGATGATCAAATACCCTCTGTTTGTCTTTTTCACACATCATTATGTGATGGGATCTCTCCATGGTGAATCGTTTGCTTCATCCGCTTCAGGCATGCCGACTTGCGTTCTTTTGAACTCACGTGGCTTGTCATCTTTCGTTTCTGTTGATTTTTCATTGCTGTATTTTGAAACAATCTTTCGAACACCAATTTCACCAAATGCAACTGCTACAAGTAAAACTGAGAGGATGAGATGTCCCCAAATTGCGATTGGCGCAAAGGGTGCTACGTCAAGTGTTTGAGTAGCAAGGATGTTTTCACCAATGGTTGTTTCAAGCGTGTATTCGCCAGGTGGTAACTCCGCTTCAACGGAAGCAAATTCATTGGTTTGGCCGCTCCATGAAAGGACGGTTTTACCATTAGCATCAACAAATTTCCATGCGACATCCTCAATCCTCGAAGCATCATCGACATGAACAAATTCGGATTGAATCTCTATTGGAAGATCTGCTTCGCTTCCGAAGACGGGTTGAAGAGAGACTTCTCGGTTTGCTTGGAACTCATGGTCAGCATCGTTGAGTTCTTGAGAAGCAACATTGTTTGATACGTTTGCCCATATGATATTAATGATGAGAAACGCAAAAGCCCACATACCGTAATTGATAATTTTACGGGCCTCCATAATATCTTGGTCTCAATCATAGTTTATGAGATGGTGTCCTACGCCTAACCGAATCATTGCCTCTTTCATCCACTGTAATTTGTCTAATTTTGCAACAGGATTCGTTGCACCAGACCACATCCCAACCTCTTGAGTGGAAAAACCAAGACATTCAACATGCATAAGATCGAGTCCCATTGAATGCAGAAAACAAAGGGCACGATCTCCGTCAGTAAATCCTCCTGGATTATGGATTTCCGAAAATGTTGTTCTCGTTTGATGTGTCAAAGTAAGCGACGGAACCGATTTCATTGACGCCCATTTTGTGCATAATTCATTCCAAGTTTCCAAATTATCACCATGTGCATGCAAGACGATGTGAACGGAAGATTCGGCTGCTTGCTGAAGATGCTCAGCTCCATCACCATCACTCACCACGCAGAGCACCTTGGAGAGATCATCGACTGCTCCAACAGCCCCATCAGCGGCAATAAAGCGGGCTTGCGTACCGAATTCAGCGGTTCGAATCGTTTTCGAACCTGCTCCAACAACATACAGTTTTTCTGCAGCATGCAAACGTTCTCGAAGAGACATTGTTGCTTGATAGCGTTGTTCAATACTCCATTCTTCTCGGCCGAATGGTTGAGGTTTGGAAAACAAATATTCCATTTGTTTCGCAGACTCTTCATCGTTTTGAAGTGCATACCCAAACGCTTCACGAACCTCATCCTGTAACGCAAGAAGAGGTTCTAGCGCATCGTTGAACACATCTCTGCCTGCAAGAGCATGTTGAAGAAAGGTTTGGATTGTCAAGTTCATATGGTATCGGGTTCATTCGTCTGATGTGCCCCGGCCAAACAGTCAACCAATCGTCACTGATGAGGTGACGCTTGCGCGCTATCCGTTCTTGCCTCAGGCAAGTGGTTGGATTCAACAGATGGCCGCTAAGCACAATATTTCGTTGGATGATTTAATCGATGGCCCGCTCATGGAATCAGCCCGTAAGCGAGCCCGTATTCGATTGGTCGATACCGTTCAATCAAAGGAAGGTGTAGAATTGAGTGGTGGTGACATCCATACTGAGGAAGGGCGGTTGATTGAAGCATTCTCCTTCTATTACGCCCGACTTGTTATTTGTGCTTCAGAAGATGAACGTCTTCTCGCTCGCTGGGCTCAGGCTGAAGCTGCACGAGCGGAACATCTTCTGATCAGAGATACAGCAAATATTGAACCAATTGCACGCACATACATCTCCGTTCTTGAGAAAGTTGAGAGGGGAAATGCATTTCGGCGAAGCGTTGCTTCTTCCGATATTCAGGCACTTCGTCAAACCAAAGATGGATTGGAATGGAGTCTTGGTCTTTCAGATTTTATCGAGGTATGTCCTCGTATCACTGGAAATCGTTGGAGGCTTCCAAATTGCGATGTTGAGAAGGGAATTGTCCGTCTCCATAACGAAGTCAAATACAGTTCAACTGCTAAACTGGCACGACTTTTGCGAGAACACATCAAATCAGATGTGGAACGGGAAGGAATTGAAAAAATGGCCGAGGTAACCACTGATTTAGCCATTCGATTGGCTGAACCTGTTGGAATGGTTCGGAATCTTCTCAATCAGAAAACAAGCGAAGCGATTGCATTGGTTGGTGCAGAAGAAGAAGATTGGCCACCTTGTATGAGAAAGGCTGTTGCAGANCTTTCAGCAGGCGTCAACCTCAATCACTTTGGNAGACTGTTTCTTGCTTCAATGGCTGCAACCTTGGCGTTACCAAAGGAAGCCTGTGTTGATTTCTTCAGNGGCGCACCTGATTTTAGTGAAGGAACNACTTCCTATCAGGTCGATCACGTCTATCANCATGAATACACNCCTTCCAGTTGTTCGAAGTTGAAAGTAAATCACAATTGTCCCGTTTTACCTGGAGATAACAGGCTNTGTGACCAGCCATGGCTTGACCANCCTCTGAAGTACATTCGCGCGACNCAACGCCGAAAACGACGTGAGCAACAAGCNCAAGCACCTCAAGAACAACCTTCATCAGATTCAGAATAAGCAAGAGTTTGAAGTGGAGGAACGTATACNATTGCACAGGGAGCGAAATGACACGAGTACTTGTCCTGACTGTTGACCGAGATAATGATCTTGGAATCAAAACCTCGATTCGAGGTCCTGTNATCGGTCGCCGACAAGTTCTCACTGCTGCTCTAAAACTGGGTATTGCNGATCCTGAAGAAAGCGATACAAACGCTATTCTCGGCGCATTATCTCAACACGACGCACTCCTCGAAACAGGTGGAGAGGATGATGAAGTCGAGGTCGCAATTCTCACNGGCGATGAAAANGTTGGCGTCCGNTCTGACCGTTCNATTGCTGCTCANTTAGAGGAAGTTGTTTCGGCCTTCCAACCCGATGAAGCAATACTCNTCACCGATGGAGCAGAAGATGAATCTGTCCTTCCAATCATCCAATCTCAAGTTCGTATCGACCATGTNGAAAAGATCATTGTAAAGCAATCAAAGGGTATTGAAGGCACNTACTACTACATNGTCAAGGCNCTTGAAGATCCAAAATGGAGAGCCAAGTTCATGATTCCATTTGGATTGGTCCTTGCAATATTTGGTCTCGGAATTATGCTGCCAAACGAAATCGGTGGCATTGTTATTGGTAGCCTTCCACTACTGCTCGGTTTGTTCATCTTCGCAAAAGGTGCTGGTATCGAAACAACCGTCAATCGAGTTGTTCAAGAAATGCGAGACAATGCTGACGCGGCGATGTTTTCATCGCTGTTATGGACNGCAACTGTCTTCAGTGCAATCTTTGCAGGTGCNGAGGGATGGCAAACCTTTGACGATCTTGTCGANACTGAGACAACATCAATTCTTTGGATGCAAGTCGCCAATTCATCTCTTGCTTGGATTGTTATTGCCTTCCTCACTTCAACAGCTGGTTTCATGCTTCTGAGATTGAAGCGTGGAAGTTTCTCAGGCCAGTTGCTGGTTTTGAGNATCTTNGGTATGGTCGTCTACTCTTTCGTCAACACTGCTCTTNAAATTNCAATCGATATCCTCNGCGGAAATGATTACGAATTCAATGTTGCGAATATTGCAAATACCCTCTCNGTACCTCTAGCNTGGATTGTTGCCCTATGGCTAACCATTACCATTGTCAGNGGATTGAAAGCAAAGCAGGCTCAATCTGAGCGCTACTGGGGCATCTGATCAAAGNACAAACTTTGGNAGGTGTCGAGCGATTGTACTGTGGCTAACAACNCCAGCAAGCACNCCATCATCATTGACAACTGCAATTTGATTCAAGTCGTGCGTTAACATAAGTGCCCCTGCTTTCATAAGAGGTGTTTCGAGACGTACAGTCATTGGTGGNAGATTGATGAGTTGTTTNGCTTCAATNCCATGCATCCAAGCAATTGAACGGTTTACGGTCTTTCTTGAAATGAGTTTCAGCACATCGATTGCATGAATTCGCCCCATNGGAACGCCATCACGATTGACGATGAAGAGATGATCTAANTCNTTCATAGTCATCGCTTCAAGAACNTCAGCCATCGAAGCAGTNGANCGTACTGCTCGAGGTTTTTGCATAACCTCTTCACACGTAACTCGACGAACATCGAGTCTGTTTCTACCAGACTGCTTTCGTACGCTGTTGCTTGATTTTCGTCGATTAAGGCTTGCCATAAGACCCACTTCTTGTCCTGCCCCCTTCAGGTAACCCATAAGAAGGCTTGTATGGTAATCCCTTCCAGATTACAGTATATGAACTCCACAAACAGGCGCCAGAACAAAAGAACTCAAACCTCAAAACACAAGAGATGAACGGCGTTGTATGAGTTCAATCCCTGTCGACGTTCTAACACGGATTTCAAGCCTG
The DNA here is from genome assembly GCA_002171315.2 of Euryarchaeota archaeon TMED117. Lineage (GTDB taxonomy): Archaea > Thermoplasmatota > Poseidoniia > Poseidoniales > Poseidoniaceae > MGIIa-L2. The sequence continues at coordinate 7,479 of NHFS02000083.1, forward strand.
CAAGGCTACGAACGTCAACTCGAAGTTGCATCCGTTGCTCAACAATATGGAATCGCTCCTGAAGAGGTCGAAGCTATCGTAAATCGATTTTCAAAAGGGACTCCTCAGCAATAAATGCCTGGTTTCCAGCCAGTAGCAAGCTAGGAAGTTCCACAGATCCCCTCGCAAG
>NHFS02000019.1 GCA_002171315.2 Euryarchaeota archaeon TMED117
AGGTGGTGCAAAATACTTCATCGTCGGTTCAGTTGCTTCCGCAGTAGGTCTCTATGGTCTTTCAATGCTCTATCTCTGGGCGGGTTCATTACAATTCGATGTTCTTGCAGCAACATGGGCTTCTGACGGAGCAAATTCCCTAAGCATGATGGCGCTTGGATTTGTACTCGTTGGATTTGCATTCAAGATCAGTGCAGCGCCGTTCCACTTTGCTGCACCTGATGCTTATTCAGGAGCAAACAGCCCAGTAGCAGGTGTTCTTGCAACAGCGAGTAAGGCAATGGGAATGCTCGGATTGATGCGTGTTCTCTTATTGATTACAATTCCTGATGCTGCTGCAGAAGATGAATCTGCAATTTGGATTGGCTTGCTCGGCGTAATGGCTGCAGTAACGATGACATGGGGCAACATCGCTGCCCTTGGCAGTGAGAATCCAAAGCGTATGCTGGCTTACTCTTCCGTTGCTCATGCAGGATACATGCTTGCAGCATTGACTGCAATTGGTGCATGGAATTGGGGCCTTGTTGAAAACGGAGGAGATGCGAAGGATGTCGTGGTTGCAGCTCTTCTCTTCCACATGGTCGTTCTTGTCTTCTTCAAACTTGGAGCCTTCCTCGTATTGGGTCTTCTTGAAATGGAAGGCGGCGCATCTCGTTTGTCTTCACTCTCTGGACTTGGAAAGCGAGAACCATTGATTGCAGTCGCTATGTTCCTGTTCATGATATCTCTTGCAGGTGTTCCACCAATGGCTGGATTCCTCTCGAAACTCCTCGTCATCATGGGAATTGTTGAGGTTGCTACTGGAACTGGTTCACTTGATTCATTGATGGATGCTCACTGGGTTTGGTGGCTTGCCTTACTCATGGTTCTCAACAGCGCAATCTCAATGTTCTACTATCTACGTATTGGCGTAGTCATGTACTTCCATGAGCCTGAAGAAGGCCGACAAGGACCTCTTGCTTCTGGTGTTTCAATTCGACTTGCAATTGCAATCTGTGCAATTGGAACAGTTGCCTTTGGACTGGTTGGTGGCGAGTTAATCGACCTCTGCCGTGATGCAGCCCAATCCCTCGGTTGAAGAGGGTGCCTTCAAGAGGGGTTGACCTCTCCGTTTACATGGTGAGCCTCAATGGGACGACGTCATGAAGAAAAAGTGGACGTAGAAGAACTCGCACGTCTGGAGAATCCAGAGGGCTCTCCAGGAAAGATTCGGGTCAAACTTCCAAATGGTGGAAAGAAGCGCGGAGAGTTTGGATTCAAGGGCGAAATGTTTGCTCTTGCTGAAGAGATTCTAGGCGGTCGCCGTGTTACTGTTCTGTGTGCTGATGGGGAGACTCGTATGGCCCGTATACCTGGTAAAATGCGTCGTCGGCAATGGGTTCGTGAAGGAGACCTCATCATAGTCTGGCCATGGGATTTCCAAGATTCAAAAGCGGATGTGAAGCATCGTTATACAAAGACTCAGGCTATGTATTTGTCAAGAAAGCAAGTTCTTCCTGAAGTCGTTGACATGTTCGGCATGAACGATCGTGTTGACGATGATGACGATGATGACGACTTATTCGGTATCTCTGATGCACCTGAAACTGCTGATGATGACGATGATGACTTGTTTGGTGGAGATGACGACGATGATGACGATGACGACTTGTTTGGAAGCGATGATTCTGTTGAAGAAGTCGTTGAAGAGCCAGTCGTAGCAGAAGAGCCAGCAGAATCAGTTGAGCCAGAACCGCTTGATGATGATGACGATGACGACGATGATATCGACGCATTGTTTGCTTAATCATCGGAGGATTGATGTTCCTCCTCAACATACTCACAACAGGAAGGGTACACCATGTCTCGTTCAAATGATGATTGGGATGAGCTCACTGAGCGTACAAGCCAACGACGCAAGTCTCGTAAGAAACGCAACAAACGAGCGATGTCATTGGATGAACAAGCAGATGCTGATTTTGATGAACGTCATGCTTCCAAATTTGTTGAAGATTTAGCGGGTAAAAACAGTTCATTCAATTGGATGAAAGATGAGCGCAATAAGCGAATGTTCAATCAAATTGAAAATCGTATTCAAGGGGCAATAGGCGGAGGATCCTATGATTGGGTTGATCGAAGAGTCTTCGACCAAGTCTTTGATCGACTTACATTGATGTCGCTCTATAAGATGATGAATTCTGGTATTCTCGATACTCTTGATTTTCCAATAGCTCGCGGAAAGGAAGCGCACGTATTCCACGGAACTGATCATGATGGCAACTCTGTGGCAGTGAAAATTTTCCATACATCAAATGCAGTCTTCAAGAATCTCATGCAATACATCGAGGGAGATCCTCGTTTTGGTGGTCTTCGTCGCCGTCATCGAGATCTCGTCGACATTTGGGTGCGAAAAGAGCACCGTAACCTAACAAGACTTCATCGCTGGGGCTTACCAGTTCCTCGTCCAATTGCTGTTCAGAAAAATGTCCTTGTCATGGAATATCTTGGAAGTGAGACACAACCTTCTCCAAAGTTACGAGATGTCCGAGTCGAAGATCCTCAACCTGTATTCGATACAATGCTTGAGTTCTTGGCAGTTTCTTGGCAGAAGGCAGACCTCGTCCATGGTGACTTTTCACCGTTCAATATCTTGTGGCATAATGGAGGCCCAATCGTTATTGATGTAGGCCAGGGGGTGGTTCAACATCATCCAAAAGCGAAAGAATTCCTTGTTCGAGATGTTACAAGATTGGTTGAGTGGGCGAACAAAAATGGTATTGACATCACCCTTGCAGATGCAATGTACGATGTCTTAGAAATGGATTTATCACACGTTCACAGAATGGAAGAAGAATAATTCATTCTTCTTCCCAAACAACGTGTTCATCTTCAGCCATTTCCATCATCTCATCAACGGCTTCCTCATCATCAGGATCGACTTGGCTCGCTTTGAGTTTACGGCCTCGTCGTTCACTTACATCTGCGAGGCCTGGAACAAGTCCATCGAATCCGTCTGGCAGAGTTTCATTGTCTTCTTTAGCTTCGATATAATCCAACGAACGGTTGTCGAATTTCATTCGCTTTCTCCGTCGCTCAAGGAAGGAAAGAACAGTTCCATGCTCAGAACCACCTGCAAGCATTTCAACAGCCTGTCGCGCAAGTCCAATACCTTCTGCATCCCCCACCAAGACAACTGTTGACTTGTAAATCGTAATTTCGACATCGGTTAAATTTTCGATTAATTTGCGTACCTTTCCTTGACTTCCAATGATTCGAGCTCGGATTCTTCGCTGTTGATGTGATCGCTTGCCAACAAAATCTTTCAGATCTACCATCTCAAAGAAATTCTCATCTTCGAGTAATCGAATTGCTGCTTTTGGAGCCATACCTCTTCCAATTGCTTTGATAACATCAGGAAACTTGAGGGCTTTAATTGGGTCATACGAACCAGGTTCTCCCCAAACAACCTCAACATCTCCTGTCTCAGAATCTATGTGGAATTCTTTGGCTCCAGATGCATTTCTCAGAGACTTTGCAGTCGAACCCTTCGAACCGATGAGAACAGCAATTCTATCCTTTGGAATACGGGGGAGCCCTTGTCGCATACTTACCACGCACAAGCCGATGTTTTTCAATCCCGCTGTTGGAGCCATGCAACAACAAAGCCTGCACAAATGAGTGCAATCATGGTAGGAGCAAATGAAGGAACAAGGCCAGGAGATGAAATGTCAGCACCCGTTACAACCATGTAGTGGTCGTTGTTAATCTCGCTATTTTCATCGATGAGGTTCGAAGGATCAATACGTAACCGCAGGTCATATTGCCCTGTATTTGGAACAGTATAATTCCATGTTAAGGAGGTAACACCAGTGCCCAGAGAACCTGCTGGAAGGGTTTGAATTTGCATAACAGTCCATTCAGTTGTTGCACTACGATCAGCAGGAGCAGCCTCTAAACTAACTGCGACAGGGCCAGGATATATCTTGTTGGAGCGAATCTCACCGGAGATTGTAATGTTGCCAAATGTCTCTCCCGGTCGAACGACAAGTCGGTCAACATCTGTTTCGGTTATGTTCCAGTAGAGGTCGAGACCAGGCATGACTTGGAAGGCTCTTGGCTCTGTAGTCTCACTGTTTCCTGCTTCATCGACAATCGTTGCTCTTAACATGAGGTATTGTCGCGACTTTGTGGCCCAGTTTGCAAGTGCAAGATCACGGTCAAGACCAGAACCTGGCACTTCGAGCCACTGACCCGAGAGGTCTGGAGTCAAGCCTACGCCGTTTAGGTCAAATCCATATTGCAATGAGATCTCACTCTCATCAATACCAGAGAGTAAATCATATGCTGCAAAAGAAATGTTTGCCTGACCAATTAAATCTGTCGTCAGTGGATCGACAGTCCAGCCTACCATTTCAGGGATGGTGGTATCGACTTGCACAGTTGCAGTAATTATGTTTCCAACATTTCCAACGTTGTCAGTTGCTCGTAATTCAAGAGTATGATTTCCTTCTTCTAAGGTAATCGTATGCGTATTTGTAGTGATGGTGGCCCATGCTCCAGAATCAATTTTTAACTCAACGATATCAACGCCCGAGCCGGTTCCATCATTGGCTCCATCCAATATGCCTGATAGTTCTACGTCAGTAGAGGATTGCCATGTTGATCCGCTTCCAACTACAATCGAGGACATGGTTGGTCCAGTTCGGTCAATGCCCATGAATAACGTCGAAGTGTTACTTAATCCAGAATCATCGTAAACAGTAAGTCGAGGGTTCCAAGTCCCTTCAGAAAAACTTCCAGTCGACCAGTCCCAGCCATATGCAAGACTGGTAGGCCCATCTGTAGATGGCGCCCCTGGTCCTGGGACATTTTGTAAGGTTGCCCGATCAAAATCATCATCAGAAACACCGTATCTAAATTCTAACGTTCCAGTTTCTGCGATTCCAAACCATGCCCTATCGGTGCTGCTTACTCCAGTTCCAACATCCGGAGAGAGTACAGTAAATGCCGTGATGTCTGGAATGTGATTATCGATCGTAAATTCTCCTGTTGTGGTAACTGTCGAGTCATCAACGTCGGTATCCCAGCCAGTTGCTCGCATTGTGTAGGTACCGTTTGCAACTGATGTTGAATCGAAATTAAACAGCCAAGGCGAGCCTGTGAGGTTTGTAAGCGTAGAATAAGATCCTCCTTGTAATGCAATCTCAACCAAAATGGAATCGATTGTTCCTGTGCCTGAGATACTCAGTGTAATTGTCTTCAAACCAGTAACTGATTCGGATTGAACTGGACCATTGGAAAACGTGATGCTTGCTGCTGAGGAAGCGTGTATGACTTGTTCTTCTTCAAGATGTAATTCGTTGTGGAAATCAAGTGGAAGAATGGAAATGAGGAGGAGGGAAATGATACCGAATGCAACCGTTCTACCTCCCATGCTTTTCCTACAGATGCGACCTCCCTTCAAATCTCCCCTTCAAGCAGGAGTTTTTTTGTCAACTTTTTGCCTTCTTATGAGATGGGTTCAAGTGCTTTGCATGTCGTGGGAAAAGCATGGCAAGAAGGGCGTATGTAGTCTTCTGTGTTTTGNTGATGATGACTTCATTGACTCCAACCTCTGCAAGTTCATACGACAGCGGGGGCATTCAAGCCTCAGATTCCACTCTCAGCATCATGCCTGCGAACCCNTCTGCAGGGGGNTCAATTGAAGGTTCACTAACGCTTCAGAATACGAATTCTCAAACTGCTTTTGATGTACAATATTCCTTCTATCGTAATGGGATNTCAACCAGTAATCGCATCATTACAAGNACCGTTACCATCGATGCTAACAGCTTTGAAACAGTAACGGCGCAATGGGATAATNTGATNGAGGGTGAAAACAAACTTTGGGTNACATATTCCTACAATGGNCAACCTGAAGTNGAATTTTACCATTCCTTTACNGTTCAAGGATTACCAAACCTTAGAGTAACCGAAACNGTACTCAGTCCAAGNACTGGTCTTCATTNTGGTGACACGATTTCTCTGAGTGCAAAGGTGACGAATATCGGTTCAGTCGATGCACAGTCGTCGTATCTTGGNATAAATTATCCTGGNGCAATAACTGATGTAGAACTCCAAACCCCTGCAATTAATTCNAGCGAATCTGTTTGGGTCAACACGACATTTACTGCTCCGGTCACGGGCTCCTATGATCTCATTTTGACNCCAGATTGTCGAGATGAAGTTCTGGAAGCCACTGAACAAGGGAAAGACGAAACGGTCTCGTTTGTTATTGAACCGAGAATGGATTTGTCACACGTTGGNGANATACTCATCACGTCAACACCNGGCTCCTTAACTGGCCCATGGGCTGTTTCCGGTACAATCGCAAGAGAGTCAGGAGATGGTACGCTTGAGGTTCCAATGGTCATAGAATTGCGCGANGGGGCATCAATTGTTCGNTCCCTTCAGCCGTTTTCCGTGAGTGTCTTTGGAACAGGATTTTCTCAACACGCATGGACAACCTCAATTGAGAGTTCCAACATNGCAGGNNTGAGCAATGGCCAATATTCACTTGTTGCCCGCATTGACCCTTTCCAGACGGGTGGGTTTGAGCAAGAGAGTACAGAGAATGANGANAATATTGCAACNTTTACACTNCCAGAGATACCAGATGTCTATGTCGATCCGCTTGCTTTACCAAATTTGACATCAGTATCTGCAGGGTTACCACTTGATTGGTCAATGACTGCGACAAATACNGGTGATATTTCTGTGAATGGTAATTTCCTCTATACTTGGGAAGGACAATCCTTCCAATCTGGTCTTATCACTCTTCAATCAGGAAGNAGTTACACNTACACCGTTTCNCTGTCAACATCTNTNGGNGCACANACCGCAGAACTCGATGTTCAATGGCAACCAGCANCNAANTCCTACGATCGGAANCCAACCAATAGTCGTGCATCTGGCTCAGTTCTAGTTGAAGCAAATCTCCAACTTGAGTGGGATGAAGACACNCAGGTATTNGTTGACAAGGATGGAGAGCCAGCGACTTTCCCACTTGACTCCGGTGAAGAATATACGCTCAGTCTTTCGTTGAAATCAACTCGAGGGTCTGGCGATGTTTCCATNACATGCAAGAATAGCCAAGNCACGTGGTCCGTATCTGAGATTGTTATTGAGAATCCAGGTGATAGAGCAGATGTGTCATGTACNTTCAAAGCATCAGGGAAGTTGACAACGATTCAACTCGTACATTCGCCNTCTTCTACAATGACAACCACGTTTGAGCGTTCTTATTCAACAGCCTTCACAGATNNNGGTGGCAGTGCAAATGCTGAGAATAGCGGTACAGGTACTGCAATTCTAATGTTTATTGGAGCACTTGNACTCATTGGATTCTTAGTGGGTGCANTCCTTCTAACACGTGATAGTGAGGACGAAGTNGAGCGAGATATTTTCAATTATTGTCCTGCTTGTGATGGTGAACTTGAAGGTGATGAAAACCGCTGCCCACATTGNTCATTCAATCTACGAAAAGCCCGTTCACAGTTCCACGAATGTGCTGAATGTGGTGAATCGGTTCCTGATCTCATGGAAAACTGTCCATATTGTGGAGCAGAACAAGATGTGAGTTCATACTTTGAACGCCGAGAGCGTCGTGTGCGAGAAGTTCCAGAAGAAAAGCAACTTGTGTCATTACCTGAGGAAGATGAAAATGAAATCGTTAGCGGAACCGAAGATTTCGCTTCCGCAGTCAAAGAATTCGGTTATGATGAAGAAAATCTTGAAGAAGAATGGGATGAGAATGTTGTCGCTGCTGAAGAAGAAGTTACAGCTGCATACGATCGAAGATATGCTGATGAACTATCCATGGAAGACATGACCGATGAGGAAATCGAAGAGATGCAGAACAAGGTTGTCCCGACCCTAAAGACCGCAAAGGAAGCATTTGAAGGTCATGATTTGGATGCATTCTTACCCGGCAAAGACTCAATGAAATCTCTCAAGGATGACGGAACTGACAAAGATGGAGATGCTTGGAACACACTCTCAGCAAGCGATGCTGAAATCAGAGAGGACTTGTTTGAAATCACTGGTGAAGAAGGTGTTCTCCCTGGCGACAAGGTCGTTGTTGGCATGGGCTTGACAGACAGTTCACTTGCAGGGAATGAGATCACCGAGGCTTCGCATAATTTCTCTGTTGAAGATGATTCAGAACCACTTTCAACAGAATCAGAAGAACCCAAGAAGGCTGCTAAACCACGTCGTCGCCCTCGTCGCAAGGCAGAGGTTGCTAAGGAAACAGCAGATTGTGGCGCTTGTGGAGCAGTCATCCCAGCAGATGCAACCGAATGTCCAACATGTGGCGCTAAGTTCGAATGATCAGGGAAACTTGTTGAGAAGAACGCCTGTCAGCACTCATAGGGTTCGTCATCGCTTTCGCTCGGTCCGAATTCGCTTCACTCAGGCAANNTGTGTGAAATGAATCTCACGTTTGAACGCTTCCCTTTTCGGCGCGCTTTTCATATTCTTGTGCATGCTGGGGTTGTCTATGCAGCATCGAACGCTCGCCGCTTTCGTCGCATTGACAATGCTGCTTGTCTCAACTTCTGGATGCCTTGGTCTACTCCAAGGGAGAGAGTACATGGAATCTCTTCGTGGCGAACCAAAACAAGATGAATCATACACTCCTCTTTCGATAGAACACACATTTGTCAATGCTCAACAAGAATCTTGGGATGAAGATTTCAAAATTGACTCCGCAGTAACTGAAATATCGGTTTATTTCAAAGCCTCCTTCTTCCTTTCGGATGTCATCAGCGATGATGTCGATCCGCGTTATGTCGATGTTTCAATCAAGGATTCGAACGATAATGAAGTATGGTCAAAGAGAACAACTACGACCGAAAGTACACTCGAAGAGAAGATTGAACCACAAGAAAATGGTAAATTCCTATCAGGTGATTGGAATGTATTCATCGAAGCAAGCGGTGGTGGTCTAGCAGGAATTGGAGAAGACAGTTTCTTAGTGACAATTACCGTTACCAGGACCTGTATTGAGTTTCCACAAGATGATGGTGAATGCGTCACTCTGTGAACAGTGATTGTTCACAAGCGTGCCTTCTACTACAGTTTCTACACTTTCCTTCACGTTCGTGATTTCGTTTAGCACCACCTTCGATCATGAGTTTCTGAACTTCTTTGATGCTGTTGTGAAGCAATTCCTTGGCGTGTTCATCCCAGAACACTTGATGTGCATCTTCTTCACCATACTTTAGAACGCCATATGGAGGGGCCTTTTTGGTGTTCGTCTCAACAAGGGAGATGTATGCTAAGAGTTGTACTCGATGTGATTGGTGAGGCTTTTTTGGTACTCGTCCGGTTTTTTGTTCGACAGGGATGAATTCCCCATCGATAATGATGATTTGATCAGGTCTTCCTCTCAATCCAGTTTTCGTATCCTGCAACAATCCACTCGACTTATCATCGTCCGAGTATACAATCTCAGTGCCTTCTTCCAATCCCGCTCGGCTTCTATTTGCAATCATTTCATTCTCTGCAAAAAGAGATTTTTGCAACTGCCAAGTTGCAAAAAACGTCCAAACAAATGCAGTAACGACCAATATGAAACCAGCTTGAGTTCGGTTATCTGCCGCAGCTAAGGCAATCGCATGCAACCCTATGACAATTGTAGAAAGCAAAAGACCGGCTTCAGTTTTTCCTCCAGAAAACCAACCACCTAGGAATCCGATAGGATTCCATGTGGGCTCAAGTCCAGTGGCCTCAAAACTCTTCGATAGTGTTTCAATCTCAGAGGCTGTAGGTTCCATATTCAACCAATTTCTCCAAGGTACAACAATGGAAAGAACAGCGGCTCCAAGAAAAGAAACAGACCACATGGACAAGATTTTTGCCATTTCCATTGGAGAATTCATCAGATCATCAATGTAAACAAAAGCAATTGCATCAATCGCAAATGCGATAATGATTCCAAACCACCACGACCAAATCAAGAGTTCACGTCGTAATTTTATCATTGAGGCTTGAAAATCATTCATTTCTTGATGAATTTCTTTGTGCTTTTCGATACCACTTGTTATGGCCTCACCTACGCCGGCGGCTCCTTCTTTTGCTAGTCGCCATGAAACAGGACAATACGTATACCGCTCAAGTTCACTTGCACTAACTGGTAACGGGCTTCCTTCAGAATCGAGGTAAAACCCGTCTGGGCCTTCACTTCCTTCAGCAAATGTGGCCCCCATATGTTCATTTTAACACTCATCCATATTGATATCTTCGCATACAAACCCATCTTTTCGGGTGGGGAGATACTGCGAAGCGGTTAAGAAGAGGGTTTAGGTCGGTTGCTTGCTGAGGCAACATTATGTCGGAAGAAACAGGTCTTTTGATTCCACTCGAACAATACGAAGAGTCTGGTGTAAACATCGGTACAAAACAGAAGAGTGCGGACATGGGCCGCTTTATTGATTCCGTTAATTCCGATGGCCTTTACCTGCTAAATGTTAACGCTACAGATACCCGTATTCGTATCATCGCATCATTCCTGAACCAATATGATGCATCTCGAATTATGGTTGTCTCCGCACGACAATATGGACAGAGACCTGCTCGTATGTTTGCAGAAGCAATTGGAGCACTCTCCGCTGTTGGACGATTCATTCCTGGAAGTCTAACAAACCCGGCTCTCCGTTCCTACAAAGAGCCGAATATTTTGTTCGTAACCGATCCAGCATCCGATCAACAATCACTTCGTGAAGCAGTCAACACAGGTCTACCGATTGTAGGACTAGTTGATGCAAACAACAAGTTGCGAAATGTTGACGTTGCACTTCCTGCAAACAACAAGAGCCGACATTCCCTTGCATTGGTCTACTGGCTCCTCTCCAGAGAAGTTCTCAAACTCCGTGGCGAAACCACTGATGAGGCATGGGCAGAAGCAAATGATCTCGAAGATTGGAAGTCAACCTTCTGATTCGGCTTTTGGCTGCAAGAAATTTGAAATCGCTTGAGCGGATTCATCAACATCTGATAATTCATGCATTAGCGTGCGAACAGATTTTGCACCTGGCAACCCTTTCGAGAACGCAATAGCATGGCGCTGCATGGATTGCTTAGCAAGTCCAGTTGTTTCACGACACAGTTCGACATATCGATCCCAACACCATCTTCGACTAGCGAATGCCTTTGAGGTCTCACTCATTGATTCCCATGCTCCTTCATGTAACTGAACCCACGGTAATTCTGATTCATCCATCCATCCTAATCCTACTTTGATCCTACCAAAAATATCTGGCCGTCCAATGGCAGCTCTTCCGATCATAAGTCCCGATGCATTTGTCAATTCAAGGCATCTTTGAGCGCTTTCTGGACCCGTAATGTCTCCATTTGCTACGACTGGAATCTCGACCGCATTGACTGCAACTCGTATTGTTTCCCAGTCTGCAATCCCTGAGTAACGTTGTCTGAGGGTCCGTCCATGGATGCATAATCGCTGAGCACCTACCCTTTCCAGTGATTGACAAATATCAACAGCATTGTTTGGACCTTGGCCAGTCCCAAGACGCATCTTTGCAGTTACAGGTATGTCGATTGCATCAACAATCTGTTCTACCATGGATACAAGTTTCTGAGGTTCACCCATCAATGCAGCACCAGCGCAGATATTGGTAACCTTTGGAGCAGGGCAACCAAAATTGAGATCGATCACATCTGCACTTTCCTGAAGCATTGAAGCTGCAGTTACCATATCACTCATTTCACCTCCAAAAATTTGAGGAATAAATGGTGTTTCTCTTGGATCAGATTCCATCTTTCTCCATGATGTCGTTGCTTCTCGGCTTAGTGCAGTACTGTTTGTGAATTCAGTAATCGTGATATCAGCGCCACATTCTTTGGCCAACAGACGGTAAGGAAGGTCTGAGACTCCAGCCATAGGAGCAAGATAGAGGGGTCTTTCTTCACCTGACCAAGGTTCGAAAGTTTCGAATCCAATAGTGCTCATCATTCATCGCCTGTTGCTAACACTTCTTCGATCATGTCACCAACTCGTCGAATTCTTCGAAGAACCCGATCCAATCGGGCAATGACATTCTGCTTTGCTGCTTCAGAAGACTCACCAATCATCCGGTAACCGAGCGGTAATCGTCCACCGAGTAGATTCAGAAGCAGCATTTGATCCGTCGATGAAATCTCCTTCATCGTCGTCTCAACAACCTCAACTGTGAGTTTTCCCTTCGCTAAGGGTTTGAGCAGCGATGCATGTTGGCTCTCAGGAATCAATCGCATGAAACCTCCTTTCTTCAGCATCCAGTCTTCTCCTCGACGTTGATGTTGGGCGATCATAGCCGACCAGAGGGCCATTGGAAGTCGATCTGTTCGTGGTATTCGTTCGACCAGTCCACATGTTCTAAACCGTTCAAACATTCTTCCTAGACGTGCTTTCTGACCAGGTATTGCCTCATCCGCATCATCCAAAGAGATTGGAGCATCCGATTCAAGCAGCATCTTGAACAATTGTTCAGAAATCGAATCTTCCTTTAATTCATCACCAGGGCGTTCACCTAACATTCCTAAATCGGCCATCCATTGGGTGAGAACGCTTGCCCCTGCTTCTTCATTTGGTGGCCGATAATCAACGATTGCAAGTGTGAGTAGGAGAGCAGAATCTTCTGGTAATTCATTCGGTAAACGGTCTCCATTTCGTTTCCAAAAGGGACTCAACCGATCCATTTTTTGTTCAATCATTAACCGATACTGTGCTGAACACAATTCCAATGCTTGAGTTAATCCGCCTCCACGAAGCATGTACCGTCTCCAACCCTTTCCTTCATTTGCATACGTAAGCAGGCCCGAGTCGATAAGGCGAGTAAGGTGATGATTCAAAGCAGCAGGCGTCATCGCCAATTCATCCGCAAGCATTTGAGCATCCCAAGAATTTCCTGGATTTGGAAGAATGTGATCTCGAAGAAGGCGATGTATTGGTGATGCTGAACCATAATCAGCAGTAGCTTCCCCTTTTCTGCGAACAAAACAGAAGGATTCTACCATCCAACCAACCAATCGATCAATCGAGCGGTCACTCGTCGGCATCGGTATCTCGTCTAACCGAACATTGAGCATGGACTGTCACATCCACCGATGGTCTTTGAAGACTGTGCATCAATTGCTTTCCAGAAAGCGGTTATTGAACTCAACGTTGTCTTCCATCATCCCATTGATATCGCAATCGTTCAGGACGTTGGAATGTCTCAGGTTCGATGTGAGGTCCAATTTCTAAACGATCTTGGCGAAGAATACCTCGACGTCGCAGGACCTTCACTGCGGAATGAACGCTTGCTCGTGAACGTCCAATTCGTCGAGCAAGCTCTGCTTGAGTTCTTGGCGTTCCTTCTTCTAAAATATCATCAACAATTTGCCGTTGAACGGTGGACAAGCCGATTGGTAAACTTGAAGCAACCATCTCTTGACTGGTTGACATCGTTTGTAAGATCTCAACTTGCGCAGGCCCTCCCGCAAAGTAACAGGTTCTTCCATTAACGGGCATGACGGTAATACTACTTTCATTTTGCAAGACGTCAAGGTGATGTCGAAGGGTTCCATTAGCAGCACTCAGTTCATGTTGAAGTTCACGATAACAGAGTCCAGGGTGGCGCTCAAGGGTGCGTAAGACCCGTGTTCTGAACGGATGTTCAACTTGATGCCGTTTTGATGCAACGCCTCCAAAGGCGAATGCCGAGGCTGCAGATGCAGCGGCTACAACACCGTGGGCCAACCCGGCAACTCCGCCGGCAGCACCTGCAATTCCTGCAGCGAGCCATGGCCTCTGCCGAACCCATTGTGCAAGGAGTGCCATAGGTTTCGGTTTGCTTTTTGGTATCTTAAACCATCGTCTCTCTGATTCTATGCGCCAATGATAGAACCCTTGTGGATTTTCATAAATGCAACAAGCGGTGAAAGTAATCTACCGCATGTTTTTCCATGCTCCGATAGACGATATGTGACCCGAATTGGTGGCCCTTCATTCACACTGCGGACAACGAGATCTTTTTCGACCAGATAACGAAGTTTGTCAGAAAGTGTTCGAGAAGAGATACCTTTCAGAAGATGCTTCATCTCATTGAATCGNCGGTCTCCNGCGATGTAAAGCGTTGAGAGAATCTCGATTGTCCAACGTGAACCAAAGACATCCAATGCTTCAACAGCAGCATCAACTTCCCACGCGATGTCGAATGGACCTTGAGCAGAATGGTCTGATAAGAGTGTTCGAATCTGTCCACCCGTCTGAATTGTTTCACTGATTTTATCGCTGATTATTCTCAATTCGGTTGGCGGTAAAATCATTGGAGGTTCGGGCATATTTACTCGGAAACATTAGGTATACTTGATTTCTTTTCAACACCAAGCAACAAAACGTGTAAGCGCATGATTCATGAACGGTTTGCTGTTCGAACAATTCATGAAGGCTGTAGAGAACGTTGCAATCGTCGGTGCGGGGAACATGGGTTCCGGAATCGCCCAGAAAAGTGCACAAGAAGCATTCAATGTTCAAATGGTTGACAGAGAGGAACAATACGTTGCTCGTGGCCGTTCAATTATCGAGAATTTCCTCTCAGAAGCTATCGAACGCCGTATCTTTTCACAGGCAGAAGTTGATGCGACATTGAATCGCATTACTGGAGTCATTGGAGTAGAAAATACTGCGGTTGACACAGATCTTGTTATCGAAGCAGTGTTCGAAGATTTCGACATCAAAACTGCAGTCTTTTCGACACTGGACGAAGTTTGTGGAGAGGATACAATTCTCGCATCCAATACTTCCTCGTTATCAGTTAATGCGCTCGCTGAAGCAACTGGACGGCCAGATCGCTTCGTTGGTCTGCATTTCTTTTATCATCCAGCAAAGAACAGACTTATCGAAGTCATTCCTGCTGAAACGACTTCGAAAGAGACCCTAGATCGAACCGTTCAATATTGCAGAACACTCGGAAAAGTTGTCATCGTTTGCAAAGACAGGCCAGGCTTTGTTGTCAATCGTTTCTTCGTGCCTTGGCTCAATGAAGCGTGTCTTCTTCTTGAAGAGGGAATTGCGAACGCAGCCCAGATTGATGCTATTTCTCGCAAGGCATTCCGAATCGGATTAGGCCCATTCGGATTGATGAACTTGACTGGCCCTCCTATCGCTCTCCACTCGACAGATTACCTCGCTGAACAACTGAACACACCTCGCTATGTTGGTGCACAGAATCTAAGAGATCTAGTAGGAAATAATGCGATGTGGCCGATTGAGGATGATGATTCTTACAATGATGAACAGTATACTGTCGTTTCCGAACGTCTTCTCGGCGTGGTATTCGGTGTCGCTGCACAAATCGTTGACGAAGACATTTGTTCAATGGAAGATGTTGACAGAGGCGCTAAGGTTGGTCTACGATGGGCTAAGGGTCCATTTGAACTGATGAATCGTCTCGGCGTTGCAGAAGCGTATCGCATGGCTTCAGCATATCAACAACTTGCAGGAGAGACATGGGCTCTCCCAGAATTCTTCCAACAACAAACATCCAACTGGGATTTCTCATATGTTGATCTCCACACAGAAGGCGGAATTGCTACCATTACCATCAATCGTCCAGAAGCAATGAATGCTCTGAATGAAGTTGTTGTTGAACAATTAACTCAAGCAGTACAAGTTGCAAATGCAAACGATGCAGTGTCAACGATCGTTCTGGATGGGGCAGGAAAAGCCTTCGTTGCTGGAGCTGATGTCAAATTCTTTGTTGATAAAATTCGTTCGGATTCAATTCCAGATATTGAAGTCTTTACTGAAAACGGGCATGTGTTGTTGTCAGCGTTAGAGGATTCGACGAAGACTACGGTTGCACTCACCACTGGATTAGCTCTCGGCGGTGGTCTAGAACTTGCACTCGCTTGTGATTTCCGAATTGGTACGAGAAGAACTCAATTCAGATTCCCAGAAACGAGCATCGGCATTTATCCCGCACTCGGTGGAACGCAGCGTCCAGCTCGTATAGCAGGAAGAGAAATCGGTCGATGGGCTGTTCTTGCTGGTAACTTCATGAATGCTCAGACTGCAACAGACGTGGGGCTTGTAACTCATTTAGTCGATGTTAACGATGTAAACGCAACCATTCAAACGAT
>NHFS02000018.1 GCA_002171315.2 Euryarchaeota archaeon TMED117
CATTTATGCAAAGCCTTTCCTCCATGTTTTACACATGAGAGGCTGGACTAAATGCTTACTTATTGCTTTATTACAAATAGGCCCTATTGAGGGTATTCAATCCATTGCTCGGATTGAGCATCATAGTAGTACAAGACGCCTTCAGGGTTCCTTGACCACTTGACACCGTTTTCTTCCCATTCTTGCGAATCAGTCGTTTCTTCTTGGAGGAGTTGAGTCTCTTCCTGTCCTTGTTGGGCAACATGTTGGGTAAACGGACTTACTTTCTCAACCATGTCTGAATTTCTCTTCATCATTCCAAGACCAGCAAGTATTCCAAGAACGAGTACTGCTACTGCAGTCCATATCCACATTCCAGTCCCTTCATCTTCAACTTCTGCCTTGGTACGGGTTGCATCACCAGGATAAGCATCCATTCGGTCAGGAGTTCCATCACCATCGGTGTCCTTGGATTCGAGAGCATCAAGTGGGAAATCATCCTCTAAATCATTCACGCCGTCATTATCTGAATCAAGTTGTTCAAGAGCACATCCATCATCATCAGAGATGCTTGTTGAGTTTGTATTTGGACAGTCGTCTATATTGTCAGTTACGCCATCGAGATCGGAATCTCGTTGATTTGCAACACATCCATCAGCATCGAGTGATGGATTGACATCAGTCATTGGGCAAAGGTCATCTGCATTGTTTATGGTATCCATATCATCATCCAGTTGCGAAGGAGAACACCCCTCAGCATTAGGCATCTCACCAATTGGAGTTGCAGGACAAACATCGATGTCGTTCGAGATTTGATCTTGGTCATCATCAAGTTGGCTATCAGAGCAACCGTTCACATCGATAACAGTAATTGGTTCGGTACCAGGACAAAGATCAATATCATTCTTTAGGCCGTCTCCGTCATCATCTTTCTGAGAATCAGCACATCCGTTGACATCGACAGATGCTCCTGCAGGAGTTGCGCCACACAAATCAAGATTATCGAAGACCCCGTCGTTGTCATTATCTCGTTGTTCGGATGAACAACCATAACCATTCACAGGACTACCTGCTGGTGTTAATGGACACTGGTCAATGTCGTCAGTTAAGCCATCTGCGTCGGTATCTCTTTGAGAATCAGCACATCCTGCTGCATCAACAGTAACGCCGAGAGATGTTGATGGACATGCATCATATGCATCTTTGATTCCATCCAAATCGTCATCTAATTCCGTATCAGAACAACCGTTTGCATTGACAGTTTCACCAGCAGGTGTTGTTGGACAAGCGTCATTTGAATTTGGCACTCCATCGTTGTCATCATCGATTTCAGTATCTGAACAGCCCGTTGCATCAACAACTTGTCCAGCAGGGGTATTTGGACAAAGATCTGGAGTATTTCCATTTGCATTGTCTCCATATCCGTCTCCATCTTGGTCTGCCCATTGTGTTGAATCAGTAGGGAATGCATCAGCATTGTTACCAGCTTGATTATCTCCATATCCGTCTCCATCTTGGTCAGTCCATTGTGTTGAATCAGTAGGGAAAGCATCAGGATCGGTTCCAGCCTGATTGTCTCCGTATCCATCACCATCTTGATCAGCCCACTGTGTTGAATCAGTAGGGAATGCATCTCCATCTGTACCAGTAGGGTTATCTCCGTATCCATCACCATCAGAATCTTCCCATTGAGTTGCATCTGTTGGGTATGCGTCTGGATTGGTTCCAGTTGGATTGTCTCCATAGCCGTCCCCATCTTGATCAGCCCATTGTGTTGAGTCAGTTGGGAACTGGTCGCCATTTGCAGCAGAAGAGTTGTCTCCAAATCCATCGCCGTCTTGGTCAGCCCATTGTGTAGCATCGTTTGGCCAAAGGTCTGGATTGTTTCCGCTTGCATTGTCTCCATATCCATCGCCATCAGAATCGCTCCATTGAGTTGGATCCGTTGGGAATGCATCGCTGTAGGTTCCGTTTGGATTGTCTCCATATCCGTCACCATCTTGATCAGACCATTGTGTCGCATCACTTGGGAATGCATCCGACATGTTTCCAGTTGGATTATCTCCATATCCATCACCATCTTGGTCAGACCATTGAGAGGAATCATTCACGAAAGCATCGATGTTGTCGTTGTATCCATCATTATCGGTATCAACTTGACTTGATGCACATCCATCGAGGTCAACCAATGATCCTGTAGGAGTGTTTGGACACAAATCATCTTCGTTCGCAACAGAATCACCGTCGTCATCAAAGACGAGATTGAAACAGTTTCTGTCACCAATCCGCTGAGTTCCATCTGCTTCATACAATTCAGCAAGAGCACAATATGTTCCAGATGTGGTTGGAGTTGAGTAATTCCATGTTCCGAGGCTCATTCCCTGATAGGTTGCGGTGAACGATGTGAGTGGTGATTGAGCAATCGTTGCGTTTCCAGAATCCAATATCTTAATTTTGTAATCATAAGAATCCCCGACAATGAGGTCCTGTCCACGAATCGTCACGTCATTTGTAGGTGATGTGACACTTGAAGAAACACTGCTGATGACAATCGATGGAAGTTGTGGAACGAATAATTCATCATCTAATCCAGTGAGGTTTTCATCAGTATCAAGATTAACTTGAGTCCCGTTGACGCTTAATATTGCTGCAAAGGCGTGACTGCTTGTGGTTGTCGGTCCAGCCCAAGTAATGTTGTATGATCGATTTTCAGTGGAACTGGTGAAGGTGTTCGTACTCTCATCGATGATTGAAGCATTGAGGCCAGATTCAATACTATTGTTTGCTAGGATTTCGTTGATGAAAAGATTTTGATCGAAGACAACCCAACGCAAATCATAGGTTGTCGTCGTTGATAGATTCGTAAGTTCGATCAAACCAGTTGTTGAAGAGGTCACTTCGACTTCAACCATATCAATTTCATAGGTATCGAAATCATCATCGAGGAAATTACCCGAAGCATCAAACAGAATTGTCTCAATATCAACATCTGATTCATTCATTTCAGGATAGAAGGATACATTGTATTCAAAATCAGTTGATGTTGCATTGAAACTTCCTTGTGCTAATGTTGTCGAAATTGTTGTGTTACCAATCATGTACTGATTCATCACAGTGGTGTAGTTGTACATGGTATTGGCAGTCAATCCCGAATAGGAAATCGTTGCATTTGTTTCGTTGTTGATCACAACATTTGCGAGTTCAAAGCTCTGACCGCCCCCTGGGTTATCTGTTTCAATAGTAATGTCGTACGTGTTTAGATTTGTAACACCAGTGAACGATTGGAACAGATATACATCCACATATGTTGTGATGTTTTGAGTAGCTAAAACACTTAATTGTTCGTTATCTGTTGTTGAGGTACCTGAGGCTAGGAATGATCCATTGATGGTATCCCACCCAACATCGATGTCTTCAATTGCATCAGAGAATGTAACATTGACGAAGTAGGTGACGCCTGTAACCATTTGAATCTCGAAATAATCAACGTCATTCGTTGTGTGGAGAGAGAGATCAGTACAGTCGAGAGGAAGCATGCTTGCCTGAGTTGCACTTGTTGGTACATCGTTTGATTCAAGAATATCTGCTTGAATTGTACCTGCTGAAGAGGTACCATTTCCAATACATGAGGTCGTTGGAGGTGGTGGATTTCCTCCGCCACCAGTTGAATTGTTTGCTGACCAACCAGTCCATGTGCCTGAGTTGGTACTTCCAGTTGCACCAGCGTTTCCTGAAGACCCAGCGGTACCAGTGCCGTATGGCGCACCTGCTTGACCGGCGCTTCCAGCAGCAGCAGAGATTGTTGCTGCAGTTGAGATGGATAGGTTTGATGCGCTGTTTGCTCGTAGGTCAATTGAACCACCGGAACCTCCTCCGCCACCGTTTCCTCCATCGTACATTCCGATGCATACACCAACACAATCGCCGTCAGCACCATCGCCTCCGTCGCCTCCATCAGCTTCGATTGTTGCTGTTGAACTGACTGTCAGTTCATTTGACAGCATGATAATACTGCCTCCTGAGCCGCCACCAGCACCAGATCCTCCGTTTCCAGATCCGTTGTTGTATCGATAGCCTTGTTCTCCAGGTTCACCGATTGCAGTAACATCTCCATCAATATCGATGACATCTGCATAGACAATAATTCGGCCGCCACCGTTGCCTCCAAGTGAGACGAGGTTTCCATTTGAATCAAAGACATCTCCGCCGTTTGAACCAGTTTCGTTACCTGTCCCGTAGGAAGAACCTCCATTCGTTTGACCAGCAGTAAGGCCACCACCATCGCCACCATTTCCATAGTGGCCAGCGCCACCAGCACCTTCGCCCATGAAGTTCGCTGCGAGGGTTACGGATGTTCCGACACCTTGTGTATTTGTCGGGCTGTCAAATGCTATGAGAGAGCCGCCAGATGCAATGCTGAGAGTGTTGACTGTGAGGATCAAGTCACCTGTTGCGACAATAGATCCACAGGTTTGCATACCACCTGTTCCACAGGTAATGGAAACCTCATCATAGGAGTGGGTTCCGTTTAGATACGTCGTATTCATAACGGTTAGATTGTTCAATCCTACGCCAGGTGGGCTCGCTTTTGCACTCGAACTTGCACTGATTATTGGTGACGCCAACGAGACGGACATCGTTGCAAGCATTAGGGTGATTAAAATGGCCGAGATTCGACGTGGGGACTTCTCTCTTCGGTTGGACATAGATGGAGGAGAACCTCATCGCTTATCAGCATCTCGCCTCAACGAGATTCAAATTGCGGTCGGGGCAACGTGTCCATCTTTCTTATCATCGGGCTTTCGAACGCGTGACCAAACTCCACTCATCAGTTTGTCATGGTGATCACCGCAGTAATGGAATCGTCGGTAAGCCTCTCGGAAGGAGTAAGCTTTCTTCCCGGTTGCAACGAGGTAACCTTCTGGTGAAAGTCGTGATACAATTGTCCCGATTTCGTTACATCCAGGATAGTCACAAGCAGGTCCTTCGCTCATATCATCACCTAACCTTCATTCCTATTGAACTGTTGCTTCCATTTAGGCTTCATCTTCCGTTTCATCAGGTTCGATTACTACCAAGGGGACATTGGCTTCAATGGCTTGCCCTTCCTCGCATGAAACTGAAATAACAGTGCCACTAATCGGTGCTTGGATTTCATTTTGCATCTTCATTGCTTCAAGGATAAGAATGACTTGTCCTTCTTCAACAACGTCGCCTAAGGAGACTTCTACAGTGACAACTTTGCCTGGGATGTTTGCAGAAACAGTTCCACTTTTCTTCTTCTTTGAGCCACCGCTTCTGCGTGCACGTGGAGCTGCTTGTGCGTTTGGAACTTCAATATTGAAGGATTTACCCTCAACAACAGCATCCCATGAACCATCTTCTTTTGCTGTTAATTCAACCTCAAATTCAACGCCATCGACTTTTACTGTTCTTTTTTCGGTCATATGTTCATCTCCATGGGCTGCGACTACTTCGCTGAGCCATAAGCGATGATTTACCCATGACTATTCTTCGATGGTCTTGAGACCATGCTTCTCCTGGTTGTCGTCCTTTGACAGATACATCTTCGCCAGCATCAACCATGCTAAGAACTGCTGCGATAGCAGCCATTCGTAATGTTTGATTATCTGTCATGAAAATACCTCAAAGTGGAATATTACCGTGCTTCTTTGCCGGTCGGATTTCTTCCTTATCCAGAAGCATCAACAATGCTCTTGTGAGTTTAGATCGAGTTTCACTTGGTTCGATAACATCATCGATGTAGCCCATTGCTGCTGCCTTGTATGGATTTGCGAACGTATCTGTGAAGTCGGACACGAGCCTTTCCCGTTCTTGTTCTTGATTACGAGCCTGCTTGAGTCTTCTACGATGAATAATCTCAACAGCTCCATCAGCACCCATAACAGCTAATTCGGCTCCAGGCCAAGCGACGTTGTAATCTCCACGAATGTGTTTTGAAGACATGACGTCATAGGCGCCTCCGTAGGCTTTTCGCAGGATAACTGTCAACTTTGGAACAGTTGCTTCAGCGTACGCATAGAGTAACTTGGCGCCATGACGAATGATGCCTCCCCATTCTTGATTGGTTCCTGGTAAAAATCCGGGGACATCTTCAAGGGTGACTAATGGTATGTTGAATGCATCACAAAAACGAACGAATCGGGCCGCTTTATCGCTTGCATCGATGTCCAAACATCCAGCAAGAACCTTTGGTTGATTTGCAACAACTCCTACTGTATGCCCTGCTAAATGTCCAAATCCACATACAATATTCATCGCATAATCAGCCTGAACTTCCAAGAAGCCACCATCATCAAGCACTTCTCGAATGACGTCGGTGACATCATAAGGTTTGTTTGCATCTTCTGGAATGATGTTACTCAAGCCATCACATACTCTGTTTGGATCATCTGAGGTTTTTCGTACAGGTGCTCGTGACATGTTGTTTGAAGGAAACATGTCGCAAAGATCTCGTGCAAGTTGAATTGCTGAATCATCGCTTTCAGCGGTAAAGTGAGATACTCCTGACTTAGAAGCATGCGTCATAGCTCCGCCGAGATCTTCGAACGATACGACTTCATTTGTAACTGTCTTGATAACTTCTGGACCGGTGATAAACATGTGTGCAGTTTTGTCGACCATGATGACAAAATCAGTGATTGCTGGGCTGTAAACCGCTCCACCAGCGCACGGGCCCATGATGACGCTTATTTGGGGTACAACACCTGAGGCTCGCACATTTCTGAAGAAAATCTCTGCGTAAGAACCGAGGGATGCAACCCCTTCTTGGATACGTGCTCCGCCAGAATCATTCAAACCTATAACGGGTCTTCCAGTTTTTAGAGCCATGTCAAGGACCTTGCAGATTTTCAAGCCATGCATCTCTCCTAAAGAACCACCATAGACGGTGAAATCTTGGGCAAAGGCAAACACTTCTCTCCCGTTGATCATTCCGTGGCCAGTAACAACACCATCTCCTGGAATCACGTTCTTGTCCATATCAAAATCTCGACATCTGTGTTCTACCAATGCATCTATTTCCTGAAATGATCCATCATCAAGAAGCATTTCAAGACGTTCACGTGCCGTCATTTTGCCTCGATTATGTTGTGCATCGATTCGCGCTTGGCCGCCTCCTGCTTCGCTCCGAGATTTTCGTGCACGAAGGTCATTGAGACGTTTTTCTGTCGAAGACATCTTGCTCACCACTACTCGCTTGGGCATAACGCCCTTATTCGTTGCCCTTGATTAGAACGGTAAACATATGCGTTTAGGGGGTTCGTAATCGAACCATTTCCCAATCCTCTTTCCCATAAGGAGGATCGTTCCAGTCATCATCACCAGGTAAGATAAGCCCCTCTCCAATCGACGCCATACCCTGTGCTAATTGCAGATGCATTCCTGTGAAATCCTGCCACTCGACCTGTCCGCTTCGTAATTTGAACCATAGGCGTAGATTTCTCCACGACTTGCAAAGGCGTGCGAATAATTTGAGATGAAGGCGTGCAGATATTGGCCACCAAATCAAAAGAATAAGAGATACAAGAGGCCATGGGATGAAGGCTAATGCAGGAAGAATATAACCGGGTAGTTCAATGTCTTGAAGGAATGAATTCTTTGACGCAAGCATCCATCCTATAGAAATTGAAGCGAAGATCCACCAGATAGGATACAAGGCAACTGAATAGAGTAGTTTCATTGAACCGATTGCAGAATGATTGTCTTCGTTCTTTGATTGAATAATCACGACAAGGCGAATAAACATGTACGGAACGATTGTCCCAATCATTGCAGACCAAGTCACTAATCCAAGCATCCATGAAGCAGACCAAATCCATAGAAGCATATTTTTTAGAAAGGCTGTTTTGGATATTTTCTTTTCACGGTCACGTAATTCCCATGATCGTAGTCCTATGTGTTCCATTTCACTGTGGTGTTTCTTGAATTTATTTTCCAAATCTAACGTACGTTCTGGATCGTTTTTTCCTAGGTATTGCCAAGCTGCCCGAACTCTTCGGGATCCAAGTACTGCTTCATGGAATGTGATTGGCTTCACTTCATCGCCGCTTCTCGCAGTGTGAATCATGCGACGAGCCCGCCAGACTAATTCCCTATCTTCCCATGTTTCTTGAGCCTGATTACAACGTTGAATTTCTGTGTGAAGCAAGTTCGTCATTTCTTCACACCAAATTCGATCGTAAGCAAGTTCACCATGCTTTTCCAGTTCTTCTACTGATGGCTTTGGAGCACCTTCTTCACCGGGAAGTGGGGGGTAGGTGAGACGACGATTAACCTGTAAACTAACACGCTCTCTAAATTTATGCTGATCGCTGTAGTGTAATCCGATTGGGACGAGATGTGGCCTCGGTTTCTCCATTTCATCCGCCTTTCGAATTGAGTCGAGAAGAATTCGTGCGGCTCCTGTTCGCATTTTTACTGGATGTGCTTTTGTATGCGAAATCCCTTCAGGAAATATTGCAACACGCTGTCCATTTGCAACACTCGACGAAAGCGTATCGATAAGGCCTGAATTAGCTTTCTTTCTCTCTTCGGTGGTCCCTACATTGTCTTGAGGACGAAGCACAGGTTTTGCGTCAATCGCACGTAGTATATGCCCTAGGATTGGTGTCTTGAACAATGGGCTTTTCGCTGCAAAAGTCAATCCGCCTGGTAAAGCCGCCATCATCAGCATAGGGTCAATTAAGCCCCCTGGGTGCCATGCGGTGAAGACAATGCCACCTTCTTGCGGAAGTGTATCAAGATCGACCAAAGAGATTTCTCTAAACCATGTGTCCATGAGAGCGCGATTGACTCTTCTCACTCTGGTGTAACCTTTGCTGGGCATGAGGGAATCCGGGTCTTTCTCCCATGCCATGCTTATGCTCTTACTTTCTCGCATTTCATCTCATCGACGATTTTCATTCAAATAAATGAAAAGAGCCTGCTTAACCTAGATTGGACGAGCCCTTGATAACCAACCGACATCTGGACAAAGCATGGACAAACCATTGAGGATTGTTATTGCCAAACCCGGTCTTGATGGTCATGACAGAGGTGCAAAGGTTGTCGCACGGGCCTTGCGAGATGCTGGTCATGAAGTCATTTATACTGGTCTTCGGAGAACTCCGGCTCAGATTATTGAAACAGTTCGAGATGAAGACGCAATTTTACTCGGACTCTCATCTTTATCCGGTGCTCATGAACATCTTTTCCCCCGGATTTGTGAAACGCTTCGAGATAACAACATGGGTGATGTCATTGTCTTTGGAGGGGGCATCATTCCTGATGATGATCGTCCAGCATTATTCCAAGCAGGAGTCAAGGCAATCTTTGGACCAGGTACTTCGACTGAAGAGATGGTCGCTTTTATCGAAACTGCAGTCGCTAGAACAGATGCAGGTGTTGGCAGTGATACCGATTGGCACTGGACTGGGCAATCTTGAGGTGATGTTCTTGGAACAGTTGATGTCACTTGCTCTTGAAGGGGATAGAAGGGCATTAGCACGCCTCCTTTCATCCATTGAAAACGGTGAAACCATACTCAAATCAGAAGCGAAAGAATCTGATGATTGGAATGTGCTAGCATTGACAGGTCCACCAGGGGTTGGCAAATCTTGTCTTCTTGATCGATTACTCCATGTATGGACGGATAAAGGTCTGAAGATAGGTGTTCTTGCAGTCGATCCATCCTCGCCAAGGTCTGGAGGAGCATTGCTCGGTGATCGTGTAAGAATGACAGTTGTAGACCATCCTGAAAAGAAAGACTTGGTGTATGTTCGATCAGTTGCAACAAGAAAATCCAGTGGCTCAGTACCATCAGTCGTTCAAGAAATGGCTGCATGTCTATTAATGACTGGTTGGGACAAAGTCATCATTGAAACAGTAGGTGCAGGACAATCAGAAGTCCGCTGTGCAGCAGTTGCAGATCGAATCGTTTTGATTGAAGGGCCTGCAAGAGGAGACGGTGTCCAAGCAGAAAAAGCAGGGCTGCTCGAACTTGCTGATGCAATCCTTGTCAACAAATCAGACCTTCCGGGTGCTGAACGACACGCAAATGAACTGAGAGAATCTCTTCAATTGGGTAAGGGAATTCCTCCAGAGGTACAACTCGTTAGTGCCCTAAAAGGTGATGGGATTGAAGAAGCAGCAACTCTTCTAATGGAATTAAAACAAACCTCAAGGGCAGAAAGAGCACGGTGGAGAGAACGAATTTTATCTCANCACGAGCGGCAGATACTCAACCATNCNGAATTCAATGAAATCCTNACGAATCTAGAGNAAGGTTTGATTGGTTTCGATNNAGCATATGCAANANTGAGGGAANNAGATGAGTGACCAAGTTGAGATGACAAATCCTGTTGACCAATCGATAGGCGGCATGTCAGGNCACGTNCTGCGTAGAGGAATTCACCTAGGAATGTCGTTTATTCCAGTCTTGTATTTCCAGTTTGGAGAAGATGTTGCGGATGCTGCAAACATCTCTCTTGAACAACTCGTTTCTGTAGTCATTCTTGTTGCGATTATCGGTGAGTCTCTTCGCCTTAAGCTTGGAATGACTGTCATNGGTCAACGTGCCTATGAGGCAAAGCAAGTATCTGCCCTCGCATGGGGTGCTTTGGGAGTCGGTATGGTGTTACTTCTTGCACCGGATGAGGCATATGCATATCCNNTGATTTTGAGTTTATCTCTTGGAGATCCGCTCCTTGGTGAGATGCGGAGAAAGGACTTCTCTGTATCAACAGTTATCTGGGCAGGTACGCTTGGTATNGCNTTGATTTGGGCTTGTTGTGCNATTTGGGTGGAGACTCCATGGNNNCTTGTGNNTTTAATGGGTCCAATTTGTGTTGCAGCAGAATGGCCTCGATTACGATACATCGATGATAATGCTACAATGTTGTTGATTCCTTTGGCAGTGGTGCTGATTCTTGAACCCTTTTTGGGAGTTATGTGAGGTCGAACCGCCGCCATATTGAAGAATCGGTTCGTTCACGGATGGNTGTTGATACCCATGTATGACGACAATTCATCCNCCGACCCGCCGCAATCGGTTTACTATGCCTTCTTTGGAATCGCTGTAATTCTCTTGGCGGTTGTTGCATTCAAGTACCCATTGTGGTGAAAAGNNTCNTTNNAAAAGCGATGGTATAAACGTCATGGGCGTTTCCTCTGAGATATGTGTGGAATCTCTGGCATGTTCGGTTCCCCAGAACCTTCNGTTGTCAGNGGTATGACTCGACTCCAACATCATCGGGGNCCTGATGGNANTGGNTTCTGGAATGATGAGAATATTTCCTTAGGCCACGCACGACTTGCAATTGTGGATTTGGAAGGAAGTCCTCAACCTATCCAATCNGANCATGGTTGTGTNCTGATNGTGAATGGTGAAATCTACAATTATCAACAACTAAGAGACGAAAATCGTGATTATCCATGGAAAACATTTGGCGATAGTGAATCGATTCTAGCGTTGCATAGAAACGCTACTCATAAAATAAATCAACCAACAGCCGATGATCATTGTAATTGGTTGAAACAACTCGATGGAATGTTTGCCTTGAGTTTATGGGATCCAGTAAACAAACAATTGATCCTTGCTCGGGATGAAATGGGAATCAAACCTCTTTTGAGNTCAACCATTGATGGCTCTCTTCTCTTCGCAAGTGAAGCTAAAGCCTTCCATGCTCATCCGCAATACCGTCCTCAAATGGACATGNAGGCATTACTTGCCCGACTTGTCTGGGAATATCCTCTTGATGCAACGTCNCTGTTTCATGGCGTTCATCAAGTTCGACCAGGAACTGTAGAAGTGTGGTCGGNCGAAGATGGNCATGCTCGTCTNGAGAGTCGTTCTCAATTCTCCCGTCCTATGTTNAATCCAAGNGATTCTTGGGANNTAAATCANGGNTCAAGTCTTCTTCTGGATGGATTCATCGAAAGTGTTGGTCAACGATTGATGTCTGATGTACCTGTNGGTATCGTTCTTTCTGGCGGTCTTGATTCTTCGCTGGTCGCTGCAGTTGCTCGTGATGCTGCAAAGAGGTATGGNCGTCCAACACCTGCATGTTGGACCGTTGCTGAAAGCGAAGATAACCCTGATTGGATGGCNGCGGAACTNGTCGCCTCCTCATTGGACTTGAAACATCACCAATCGATCATGGATTNGGATTCTTTTTCTCGNCATNTACCCTCNCTNTCTTGGCATGGAGAAGATTTNGATGTCTCGGTATTGTTCTTCCAACCATTGTTCCAAAAAATGTCGAAGGTTGTACGGGTCGGTCTTTGTGGTCAAGGGGCAGATGAAATCCATGCTGGATATCCTCGTTATGTTGATTTGAAGCATCATCAACAACAACTTGAATCTCGAATATCAGAACTGGATCACTCCTTTGCTGCAACACTCGATTCCGATTCATTACCGGAAGATTCGCGATGGTGGGTTCAAGATCATCGCCCATCGACTCATTTGAGTACACTTGAAAACACACTGCAATTTGAGATAGAACATGGTCAACTCAGTAATTTTCAATTACGCCTCGTTGATCGTCATTCAATGGCTCATTCATTAGAAGTCCGAGTTCCTTTCCTTGGGCGTGCACATCGACAAGAAGCGATGAAACTTCCAATGAATCAACGGCTTCCAGAAAGTGGTCTGGAAAAGAAAGCATTGNGATCTGCCGCNGCATTAACAGANCTACCNGATTCNGTTGTCTATCGGAAGAAATTACCTGCTGGAACAGCAACNTCCCCTACATTNCTCTCATCATGTCTTCGTGAATATGAATCACAAATACAAGAGATTGCATCAAAATGGACTGCGTGTGAAAAGGTTTTACGTAGGCAACCGGAGATAGCACTTGGGCTTGGTTTGTTTGAATCAATCCATCTACATGGGCACGGACTTAATCTACAAAACCGAACAGTTGATGATTTGTTGAATGAGGTGATTTGATGACATATCTACATGATTTGAGTAATAGACTTGAAGAGAAACGTGATGAGTTAACCGAATGGATGAATCAAAAGCGTTTGTCAATAGAGGTTCCAATATACGGAAGTGTTGATGTCAGAGACGCCGGTTGGAAAATCGCAGTTGTTGATGCAAACCAATTCCCTGCAGGTTTCAACAATACTTCCAATTCGGACATGCCTCATCTAATAAATCGGATTTCTGAACATATTAAGAGAAATAATCCTGATTGTAAATGGGTTCACATCTATCCAGAATCTCATACAAGGAATCAAGGTTATGTGGAAAATCTACGGACATTATGCAAACTTGTGGAATCCGCAGGTTATCGGTGCACCATAGGTAATCCTGAACTTGAGGGATTCAATTCACTCAATGGAATCCATGGTCCACTTTCATTAAATCAGGTAGAAGTCGTAGAGGATGTTCTCCTCGTAAATGGGCAACAACCAGACTTCATCTTACTCAATAACGATCTGACTGACGAAGGCTTACAGGGGCTCTCATCAGCACACATTTTGCCCAATCCCCAAATGGGTTGGCACAACAGAAAAAAGTCAATGCATTTTGAACACCTTCGTTCATTGGTTGAAGAAGTAAGTGAAATAATTGGAATTGATCCATGGCACTTACTTTGTGATTCATTTGTCTCCGAGAATAAGTGTTTGGAAAAAGAAACATGCAGAGTAAAATTAGCTGAGGAGGTTGATTCATTCATTGAACTTCTTTCAAAGAGATACGAATCCATGGGACTGGATAGAGTGCCCGTTGTCTATGTGAAAAATAATAGAGGCACGTATGGATTAGGGATCATGACTGTAACGTCTGGAGATCAACTCTTGAGTCTCTCAAACCGCAAGATGAAGAAATTGATGTATGGAAAGGGAACGGCAGATGTTGAGGATTTTTTGATACAAGAAGGAGTCCCTACACTGATGAAAACAGATGAGGGGTTTCCAGTAGAACCGGTTGTCTATCTTGTTGATGGTGATGCCTCATCCTGGTTTTACAGAGTGAATTCCAAGCGAGATGATATCGGTAATCTAAATTCTCCGAGTGCTCAGTTCGTAACTTCTGACCAAGAGCCAGCATATATGACGCATGCACACAATTGGCATGCCTTGGTTGCTGAACTTTCAATGCTCGCTATGGGACTTGAATTAGAAGCGATGAAAGCGTCATGATTGTCATAAAGGAGATGCTTGTAGCAGAACCATGCGTCGTGAAGTGCTTTACATCACGACGATAGCCATCGGTCTTTTTGTTTCAGCAAAGTATGCTCAATGGCCTGTTGATATCTGGTGCATTGGAACATTCCTGTATATTTATGCCTCAACCGATCGAAAAGAACGAATTGAAATGATTGCAGTGTTGGCTTTTGCAACGCCAATGGAACTCTTCTTCAGTGAAGTCTGGTTAATCTATGAATATCAACGAGGATTAATGCCGTTATTTGTACCAGTAGGACATTATTTTCTCTTTGATTTAGGACGAAGAGTTGCTAAGCGTATTCCTCATTCATCCCCAGTTTATCTGATCCTAGCGCTACTACCTTTCGTTCTCTATGGAGCAGTAAAAGGAACCGATACCTCTGCAATTTTACTATTGGTTCTAACATTCGGTTTCATAAAATGGGGTCCTGAACCTCGGCTTTATGCTACAATGGTTTGGCTCGCTCTTGCAATGGAATTATGGGGGACCTATCTCTGTAATTGGACATGGGCCTCAACTGTTCCATACACGGGATTGACAGCTTGGAATCCACCCTTGTTGGTGGGTGCTTTCTATTGTTTTGGAGACCTTCTTGTAAATCTGAGTGTTGCCAAGTTTGAAGGCCAACCCATTGTTCAGGTGAACCATGACGTCCTCTGAAGACCTCAAGCGTCGTCGTGAAGAAGAGGCGAAGCGTATACGCTCGAGCCTTAATCGACAGCGAGGTGTACAGCATTCATCACTCAAAGGTGGTGAGACTGCTGTAGCATTTGTACAGGAGTCATTGTGCATCGGGTGCGACCAGTGTACAATCGTGTGCGATGATGATGCCATTGAAATGTACAAAGTTGCAATGCGAAGTCCTTTGCTCAAAGTAGAAAGCAATCAAAAAGCGAAGATTATCAGAGATGCTTGCACTGGTTGCAGACTCTGTGTTCTTGCTTGTCCAACAGATGCAATTAGTATGATTGATCGATGAGGTAATTACAATGTCTAAGAAAGGAAAAGAACCAACAGCACAACGCTTCGGTGGAGAGTTTGGCCCATACCGAAAAGACGGAACGACAGGTGTTTCTCTTGGTACCTTCAAGACGCTTGTATGGACCTCAAATATTGGAGGACTCGTTCTTTGTGTTATTGCTCTTGAGCTCCTATTTGTTCAACAAGAGTTCATGTGGGGATTGATCAGTCTCATCGCTGGAGTTATCATTGCACTCTTCCCATCAAACTACGAAATTGTAGGTATGGATGAGGAAGGAACTCCTCCTGACAGTGAATGAAGGTTTCAAGCCTCAACTTCACCAAGTGAAGGTTGAGTCAATTCGCTCTTCTTTGAATTGATTTCTCTGGCAAGGAAGGAAACAACATCGAGAATTTCGATGTCTTCGTATCGCTCATCACCTTCAAACTTCAGGCACTCAAAGTGTGAAACACACTTCGGACAAGAGGTAAGCATTGTATCAGCTCCAGTCGACTTAATTTCTTCCATACGAGCAACTCGTAGAGCACGTGCGTTTTCATTGCATGACATCATACTGGAAACGCCACAGCACATTGCATCTTCTCCATGGTGTTCCATTTCGACCAAATCAACCCCTTCTATGGCGTTAATGAGTTGACGGGGCTCCTC
The DNA here is from genome assembly GCA_002171315.2 of Euryarchaeota archaeon TMED117. Classification (GTDB taxonomy): domain Archaea; phylum Thermoplasmatota; class Poseidoniia; order Poseidoniales; family Poseidoniaceae; genus MGIIa-L2. The sequence goes on from NHFS02000018.1 coordinate 15,792, forward strand.
ATAGATTCCCATTTGACGGCCAAGTCGACATGGGTCGTGATAGGTAACTGTTGTAGCATCAGTAGAGAGTTGCATATCGAAACCGCTTTCCATAAGATACTCTGTTGTATGCATGACCTTGACACCTTCGAGTTCGTAGTCACGTGCGAAAGTACGGAAACATTCTGCACATGATGATACGAGAGTATCGATACCAGATGCTTCGATCTTCTTTTGATTGTAGGCTTTGAGTTTGTCAAAGACTTCAGTCAGACCTTGCCACTTTTGATCGTGACCACAGCACTTCAAGAAATCACGGCCGAGGTATGATACATCATGACCCATTTCTTCAAAGAGCGTAAATGCGGCAGTAGTAGAATCTCCAAGATTCATTTCTCCTTCATTCACGTGAGAGAAGACCATTTCTTGGTCGAGGTAATCCACACATCCAGGATAGTAACCAACGTTGGATGAGATTGGATATTCTTCGACTGGGATGAAATCTTCATTTGATGCTTCTTCTGCTTCTGCAGCGAGGACTGCTTGCAATACAGTGTGTGGTATTTCAGCAGCTGGGCCGCCTACGATGAGGCTTCGGCGAATGTCAACATATGAGTCATAATTGACAAGTTGTGGGCATGCGTTTGTACATGCAGTACAGGTCAAGCACGAATACATCGGGACACCGTCGTCTTCATTGTTCCATGAATTGTAGATGATGTTGAGTTTGTCACCACCATTGAACAATCGTACTGGACAGGCATCGTCGCACAAATCGCATCCGTAACACTTGTTCATTTCGAATTCATATCCTCGTGCCATGGATCTCAAAACGACGATAACGATTGCTCCAAAGGTCAAACATGGAATAAACATAGCATAGGTGAGTTTAGCATCGAGGGCCTTTGGATTAACGTGATATGATGGATTGACTACATCGCTGAATGTTCCAGAAGATGCTTCAATTGTTGCGGTATCACTCAGATTCACAACAGTTCCAGCAAGTGGTCCTGCATTGTTGTCCCAAAGCAGAAGTGGTTGATATGCACGGATAGAAAAGGTCGTTTCTGTCATAATCGAGTTGTTTTGAGCAAGCGGTCCTGATGCTTGTAGGCTGTATTCATAGTTGTAAATACCAGGCTCTAAGGTAATTTCATCGCCAACACATTCAGAGAATGAGGACAAGACATTACCGTTTTCATCTGTAACTTTGAGAGAACTTGTGAGCATTGTAGCGGTGTTTACTCCGTCAATTTTACGTTCGCTTGATCTGTATTCGCAAACAACATCTGTTGTAAGTGAGTCAACTGAATCATGATGTCCGTCTGGGAAGATTGTTGGGTCCTCAGTTACAGTAAATGTTCCTGAATCTGTGAAACCATCTCCTCCATAGAAAGAGGCTGTTGTTCCGGCAGCGTTGATTCCTTCGTCTGCATTCTGGTGATTATTTGAATCACTGAAATCGATAATAACTTCCCTTGCAGGTTGATAAATTTGCCAGTCAATCCATGCAGCAGCAGGAACAATTCCATCGTCGGAATAGCCTCGATCATCAGTAAATCCATTGGTTTCATGGACTTCTACATCAGAAGGTTGCGTTCTCATTGCTTCAAGTTCAGGATAATAATCGTGAGTTAATCCCTTGATTGTTAGTAAGCCACCTGCTTCCCAGAAGCCGTTGTCATAGGTGTCAAATGTTGCAACAGATGCTCCTGCTGAGACGACAAGTGCTCCGATGATGAGTCGCTTTCCATGAGCTGGCGTGAATCCAGACCCCCAGGCTTTGACCATTACATTACGCGCAATGAAGTAGATTACAATCCATAACAGCAAACCCGTCAGTATCCATGGTACAGCGTTGAATATATCTGCCATCCAAGGCGCCCTCGTTCCACAAAGTAGGTCTCCGTGCGAATCGAGTTTACAATAATCTGAACGATTTTTCCCATACAACTCAAGGAAGATGTTGATCGAGAAAACCGAGATAAACCATATGTGAGCCAAATAAACAGCACCAGCAGCAGCAAACCACGGATCTTCTACAGGTCTCTTTTCACGTCCTCCTAAGAAAGGAGGAAGTGCAAGGATTCCAACAGGAATTCCAGTTAGAGCAGCACCCCACCATGCAGCATTCCAAGCAAACACAGGTTGGCCCACGATGTCGCCGATAAACCCAGTAGGGACTGTGAATTGAGGAAGGTATTCTCCCCATCGCAAGTACCCGTAGGAGAACAATACGTACCAATCAGGGAAAACGAATCCTGCTTGAGCATATGGATCTGCAGCACCGTGAAGCGGTGGTGGAATTAACCACGCATAGAACAGAAGAACTGCAGCCATGAAGGAAAAGAGAATCGTATCACGCAGTACTTCATGCGGCCAAAATCCATGACCCATTCGTGTACGTGTACGCTTTTCGCCTGCTTCCTCGAGTTTTGCTTTTTCATCCATATAGGATGTAGCAACTCTTCCAAAATTTTCCATTAATCCCATTCATCTCCCTCCGTATCAATGTGGC
>NHFS02000060.1 GCA_002171315.2 Euryarchaeota archaeon TMED117
CCGAAGAGGTGGATTCAGCGGAGGACGCGATGGTGATCGTGGAGGACGTGGAGGAGACCGAAGAGGTGGATTCAGCGGAGGACGCGATGGTGATCGTGGAGGACGTGGAGGAGACCGAAACAGTCGTGGAGGAAATGACCGTTCTGGAGAACAATATCGAAAAGCTCGTGGAAAGCGACCAGGTCATGCTCATAACCGACCACCAAAAGAAATCGAACCACGCAGATATCAGCGACGTAATAACGATGATAATTAAGGTGAAATCATGACTGCTGAGTCGAATTATTTGGATGCGATTGAAGCCCTAGAAGAAGATAATCGTGAACTAGCTCTTGAACATGCACGAAAAGCTGTGAAGATAGATCCGGAACATGTTGATGCTTGGCGAGTTATTTCTGATGCATCACTTCCTGGCTTACGTTCTCAACCAACCTTGAAACAAGCGGCACAATCTCTAACAGCAGCCAAGAAAGTTGTGGCTTTGCAACCAGATGATCTAGGAATGTGGGTCAGGGGTGGACGCCTCCTCTCCGATGAACTTGGATTATACATGGAAGCCTTACAGTGGTGGCAAGATGCTAGACATCAAGCCCCTGATGAGGTAACACCAATTGTTGAACAAGCAGCAATTCTAGCTGACATGGGATTGTATGGAGAAGCAACAGAGCGTCTACAATCTATTTTTGATGAAAACATGGATTTGGCTACAACTCAGTATTCACGTGTTGCACGATTGCACCAAATGTGTCAACTCGCCAGTCAGCAAGACCCAAAGGAACATTTCAAACCATGGGAAAAGCATCACGATGGTTGGTCAGCGATTACTCTTCGAATGAACAAAGCTCCGATTAGTGAATCGAAAATATTCCTTATCATTTCAACACCTCTTTTGATGCTTGAAGTTCTTATGGCGCCTCAGGTTTTTGGTCCAGGTTTCGGAGGATTCTGTCTAACATCGTTGCTTATTCTGTTTACAGTCATTTTGGGAATGAGAATCAGCCGCAGATGGTTCCAGCGCCTAAATCGTCCTGCATTCAACCTTCTTCGTGCAATGGACTTTGAGACATCAACTGGATATGTTGTGATCCCAGAAGATATTCGCATCTCAAAACTCTTCATGTTTATTCTAAGCAGAAGACCTCCTGCTTTCCAAGAGCGTATGCTCAAGATTGTTGATGCTGGAGACAAACTCAAAGGCGATTGGAAACCAACTTTACCTGACTTTAATTCTCACATCTCTGAAGATGAAGAGCCATTCTGGAACCAAGAAGAAGAGGAATTAACTTCCTTTGAAGAAGAGTGAATCTTCCTCATGTTCCTGCTGTATAATCGTCCTTGTAATCGATTTGCTCTTGTGTGAGTTCATCGATTGTGATTCCAAGTGTTTCAAGTTTGGTTGTTGCTAATCCTTGATCTTGTTCTAGTGTGATATCATAGACGAGGTTATCCATTGATGCTGACTCCTTTGCAAGACGGCAAAGAGAAAGGAATTGATTAGCGAAAGACATGTCCATAACTTCTGATGGATGTCCTTCAGCAGCAGCGAGATTGACCAATCGTCCACGAGCCAAAAGGAAAATCTTGTTTCCGTTTGGCATTGTAAATTCTTCATTGTCTCTACGAATCGTGCGAACAGATGTTGCCAATGATTCTAATGATTCAACAGCGATTTCACAATCGTAGTGTCCAGTGTTTGCAACGATTGCACCATCCTTCATTACTGCGAAATGGCGTTCGACAATGATGTCTTTCATTCCAGTAGCAGTACAGAAGATATCACCGATGGAAGCTGCTTCGTCCATTGTCATAACACGGTATCCATCCATGATGGCTCTGAGTGCTGCGAGCGGGTCTACTTCTGTAATGACTACGTTGGCACCTAAGCCACGAGCACGCATAGCGACACCTTTTCCACAGTGCCCATATCCTGCAACAACCATTGTCTTGCCTGCGACGAGGACAGAGGTAGCACGAAGGATTCCATCGAGTGTGGATTGACCTGTTCCATACACGTTGTCAAAATCCCACTTTGTAATTGCATCGTTAACTGCAAGAACTGGATACTTCAAGTCACCTGCTGCAGCCATTGCTCTCAGTCGGTGTACGCCTGTTGTTGTCTCTTCTGTACCTCCGAGTACACCAGGAGCATATTCAGAACGCTCACCATGCACACGAACAATAAGATCTGCACCGTCATCAAGAGTGAGGGTTGGTTTGAATTCGAGGGTTTTATCGATGCACCAGTAGAAGTCTTCGACACTTTGCCCATGCCATGCATAAACGGAGTATCCTTCACGAGCAAGCCACGCTGCTACGTTATCTTGAGTTGAGAGTGGATTACATCCAGACCAAGAGAGTTCTGCACCTGCAGCAGCAATTGTTTCGATGAGAACTGCTGTNTCTTTGGTNACGTGAAGNCATCCTGCAACACGCATACCNGCNAGNGGCTTTGTTCGCTCTGCTTCTTCTCTCAAAGCTGCAAGAACTGGCATTCTTGCNCGTGCCCAATCGACTCGAAGTGAGCCTTCCTCAGCCATACNAATGTCCTTGACTGCGTAGCCATCGCCTGTATCTAGTTCTTCCATNGTCAACGGCGTGCGCCAGTAGTTCTTGAACCCATCTCTGTGACCANAGAGTCAAGAGTGTGAGATCTACTGTTGCTGTTGCGCCTGAGCAGCNTATTGCTGAGCATACTGCGANGCAGTTGCTTCGTCATANCCTTGGGCAACGAATTGCTGGAAGTATTGGTTGTAATACTGTGTGTACAAATCGTTACCTGCTGCCGCTGGTTGAGCAGCAGCTTNTGGTTGCGAGGCAGCAGNTTGACCTACATACTGAGCAGCATATTGACGAGCAGTCTCTTCNGGATAGCCTTGAGCAATCAGTTGTTGTACATACTGTTCAGTCATATCTTGAGATTGACCATAACCAGCCGCAGCAGCACTGAGGTTATCCACCTTGTCGGAGCTTCCGCCGCCACGGAGGAACAAGAGAGTTACACCGCCAAGAAGGATCAGTGAACCAACAATNGCAAGAATGAGCATAAGGCTGCTGTCATCAGATGATTCANCTGAGTTAGCATNNTTGCCAGGNTCNCTCCAAAGACCAGTTTCTGAATCNTATGACCATTCNCCGTTCCAGTCACAATCAAGTGATGTAGCGTTCCAAACNAACTCTCCACCAGCAGCTTGTGCTGATNCATTAGCGAGTACACCACGGCATTGCTTGAGATTGATGAGAACCATCTTGGTCAAATCATCAGACCAGCGTTCNTCATCNCCTTCGTAAACNCGGACCCATATCTCTACAACTTCGCTGTTGTTGCTGTAGAAGTTATCGATATCGAGAGACAATTCGAAACTGTCTTGATCGGCCAATGCTACNGAACGAGCAAATTTGTTGTCTGTAATGAGGTTGTACTTCTCAATCGCAGAAGCAGAGAAGTCATCTCGAGAGAAGGATGCTTCAACGTAGACTTCTCCNGTTTCAGAACCAGAAAGGATTGTNCCTGTAATTGTGTAAGTNGATTCAGTGACACCAACNGAGGTNTTCTCAAAGTTGTCGTATTGAACCAATGGGATTTCGTCACCATAGCCTTCAGGAACGACAACGAANTACATTCTGTACTTGTCTGAGAACTTACCAGANGCATCGTATACTCTCAATTCCATACGAATTTGAGACTCTGCAGTTCCAGAAGANTCAACAGTTTCGTTTTGGAATCGATATGTGAACATTCCATTGCTTGCTGCTGTTTCTTCAAANGTGTGNCCTTCNAGATTGAATGATGTGTCACCATACGGTGCATCAAAGAAAACCTTCCATTCATAGGTGACAATTCCATTTGATCCGTCGATTGCATCAGCGTCAGAGGATTGGCTTGCATCGAAGTTGACAACAAGTTCTCCATTCTCGTTGAGAATAAGACGGTTAACATCCCATTCTGTATTCGATACAGTCTTGGTACCGATGTATTCGATATTGTCTGAGGATTCAATGGTNANGTTTGCCTCTGGTGCGAACGCATCAGCNAGAACGTCGTTTGTTTCAACGACGACAGAGATGATTCGAGAGTGNCCTGCTTCATCGTGGAGNAAGAGCGTTACAGTCCATTGCTGGCCTTGTAGACATCCGGTTGCTGAGGAAAGGTCGACCTTACAGAATGCTACATTTGGAGAAGCATCTGTGGTGTGNTCTGTTCCACTAGCCATTGTAGCAGCATCCCAATCTGTTGGTCCATCAAGAATCCAATCGGTTGTGAGTGTTGCAGTAGTNGCAGTGGTGTAGCCAAAGTTGACTGTTGCATCACTCTTCATGTAATGAGTTGCNTAGCCACCTGTCGATGGATCGATGTTTGGTGNATCGCCATCAATGGTAAGGCCCAAATCAGTTCCGAGNGAACCAAACCCTTCNGGGTAAGGTGTTACNGAGAATCCAAGCATGTTACCGAGAAGTGGGAATGTTGCACTATCAGCACGNGAAGAGTAGGTCGCAACATCGATTGTTGAAACGATCATACCNCCTTGGTAGTAACTACAGGTTCCCATAATGACATCCTTGCTGTTNGCNTCGGTGCGNAGGAGGCTCTGGAAGTATCCNCCATCCTCCATGTATCCATTACAGACACCTGGCACGTTTTGTGTGCTTACCGAGTTTGTGTTGAGAACTGCTGTTGCAACTGTGCCATCGCCTTCGAATCCTTGGAAGGATGTTGTTGAAACATCATTCATCATTGGATGGTAAGGATCTGCGATATCGAGGCCCGTGTAGGTAATCTTGGTTTCTGGAGTGTTTCGGCTTTGGACATCCATTCCGAATGGAAGTCGACCATTCAACCCAACGTCTAGACCGTAAATTTGGCTTCCTTGTGGACCAAGGTGAGCTTGTACAGTACCACCTGCAGACATGAAGGATTCCAATGTTTGTCGGTTGGCTGTTGATCCTAGTTTCTGATAGTATCCACGTCCACCACTTTCAACGTCCTTAGCAGCAATATCATCTTGCCATGGCAACAGAACCTTGTCGTAGTGGGTGAGCCATCCGCTGTCAAGATATGTTGTCCAGTCATTGATCGAGAACTGTGTGTAGGTCATTCCAAGGAGTTGTAAGTCCTCCTTAATGGTCGATGTACGTGCTGTCGAGTCACCAAGGATTGCAACATCAATTGTGTTTGCGAAGGTTGCATGGAAGTAACGTACGTTACCACTTGGGTTTCCGTTTGCAAGTTCAGCATGGAAGCTGATGTTGTAATCGTGACCATCAGTCCAGCCATTAAACGCAGGGAACGTGATATCAATTCTCTCATTGGAATTCAAAGGTGTGGTTTGAGTATCCGATGACGCTTGGTGAACCTGAACTGAATCGGTTTCATCAAAGACGGTCATGTAGAACATATAGTCGCCCGCAAGGACACCATTTGTTGCCTTAATGTCCCACGAATGTGCAAGGCTTCCATCGATTGGTAGGTTACAAGCATAGGTAGCATCGTCAAGACAGTTAAGTGTTGTTGGTTTTCCGAGTGTAATATCAACGGACTCAACATTGAAGATCACTTGTACAATGTTATTTGCTTCACTCAATTCATTGTCATTGTACCAATTTGTTCCAACAGTGGTGTTATCGAAGATTGTCTCTGCTCGAATCATGTAAACTCCTGAGAAGAATTCGTGACTTGCAATAGTTGTGGTGTCAACCTCTTCAGCGTCAACATTGGTTCTTGATGTTGTGTATGCAGCGTCTTCGTAGAATGTGAATTCTTGGAGACTGATATTGTTGAACGCAACACCCTTGAATCCATCATTAATTCCATTGCGTCCATCGTCATCACTCTGGAATTCGAAGTTAATGTCGACTGAGGAACCAGAAAGTGACATGCATTCTCTGAACCACTGTGAACTGTCGGCTGCGGTGTTGTTCAGTACATACAGGTGAGTGAGGTCAATACTGCGAGTGAGAACAAGGTCGTCAGAGTTGAAGAAAACGTTGTAGTTTCCATCAGTTCCATCTGTCGATGAAGCGTCACCTACGAAGTCTATTTCCGCTTGGTTGATTGATTCAGAAGCATTCGTGAACCCATCCTCATTGTCGTCATTTCGACAGGTTCCGTCTTCGTCATAGTCATTCCATTGTCCAAGTAGAATAGCTGAGTAGGAATCACTTCCTTTCGTATAATCGAAGTTGATTGAAGCGTAGTCGTTTACGTCTACAATCGATTTTCCATCGACATCGATTCCGTAGAAGGTATCAGCGTAATATTCGAAGTTCAGTGAAACGAAGTCACCAGACATTGATGTGAGGTCGACTCCTGGTACTGTGAGTGTTTCATTCTCCCAAAGATCTCCATAGCCGTTTACTGCTGTATCACATGGGTGGCCGAACCAGTATGCGTTGTTGTTGAAGATGGTGTCGGAACAAGCCAGTTCGTTGTAAATAGCTCCTTGTGGGTTTCCATCATCACTGTAGACGTATCCATTTGTCCCACCTTCAAAGGATTCCTCACAAATCACTGCCGGAGCGCTGCAAAGAACATCAGAAGGGGTGGCGGAGAAGACTGTTGCTTTGATATCAAAGTCAACAGCGGTGTTTCCGTAATTGTTGGTTATGACATCGATGTCAAAGATACCTTCCGCATAGAGGCCTCCTGGATTAAAGTAATCGATTCCCTCCACAGTAGGGTCGTAAAGGTTGAATGGTTGGACATAGGTAATGATATCATCATTGACGCTTTGCTCATCCCAAGCGTGATTGCTAAGCGTGGCAGATATTCGATAAATTGTATCATTCACTAGGTAAGCTGATATTGATGCTGTTTCGGTCTCACCAGGTCCAAGGTTTACGAGATTGAGATTGGATTGAAGAGTTTGTGGGTTTGGCAAGTAAGCGGTATTCTGCTTGTAGATAGTTACGTTATCGATCGCATACCCATCTCTTCCAGACCACAATGATTCGTTGTCGTCAGAAATTGAACCTTCAAACCCAGTGCGAAGTCGGAATCTGACATCGACTATTTCTCCAGCCCAAGGCGATAGATCGAATTCACCTACTCCGTCTTGAGTGAAATTACCCCATCCGTAGTATGTGCCAGAAGAAGCTACGCCGTAGTACAGCAAACTCTCTGCCGCTCCACCTGCATTCAAGGTTCGCAGACGAGTTAAATCATAACCGCCCCACATCGAGGATCCTGACAGACATTCTCCTGCAACTTGTGCAGAAGTTGGACATGATAGGACTGACCACCCAGTTTCATCTGAGCCGACTTCAATCATTGCCACATCGTCCCATAGGTCTCCAATTAGCCATTGCCCGGTTGTAGCATCAAGGCTTCCAAGAGCACCGAAACCAAGATGGCGGAACAATTCTACGCTGAGGAACGCACGATCAGAACCTGTCAAATCGACGTCTTCGAGTGTTAGAGCATCGTCCCAATGTCGGCCGTATCCAGACCATTCATCGCCGCTGCTGTTTGTCTTGTATTCACCAGCCCACATGAAGTCGGTTGGGTTAAGATAGTTCGCTGAAACGTTCGGCTCGTTGTTACCGTCTGTAGCTCCTCTGGATTGGTTTGATTCAAGGTGCCACATTGAAGCTTGGTCGACGTATTCGTTGAAGACCCAGTTACATCCAGAGCCGCAACCAGTTGCATCAGCGGCCGTATCGAAGTCGTGAGCAAACACTGTTGTGTTAGAGGAATTTACTTCATCAACGATCTTCAGTTCAACATCAAGTGTTGCGGATTGAGTTAATGTGTCCATTCCTGTGTTTGTTACGGTTACGTTGATGTCTCGTGTCCCTTCTCCTACAACACCGAAGAATCGATCAACGGGTGATAATTCAATATCGGTTACTGCGATATCCTTGTTGTCCATTTCGACTACAGTGACGTAGTCGTATTGACCGTCCCATCCAAGGTTGTCAATCCAATTTCCAAAGTCGTAAGAAGAGTGGCCTACAACGATATCAGGGGCTGAACTTGCACTTCCTGCAAGTTGCCCGACGACAGCGATATTCGGTCTGCGGCCTGCCTCGTAGGAAAGAGGCGAGACGTGCCCTCCGCTTCCATCTGAAAGCGTAACTTGTACTGTTGTAGGGAAGTTGAGCCAGAAGGAGGAGGTTGAACCACCTGCTGAGTCGGATGTGTTTTGTTGGTACGCAACAGTAGGGTTAACGAAATCAGGTTCGCCGTCTCCGTTTACGTCCGCTATTGTAACATCGTAAGAGATGTATGGGCCAAAGTAGGCGAGTGAACAATCCGTAGAACAAGAAGACCATGTCCCAACTGCAGAGGATGTTCGGTATGTGATATTCTCAAGATTCCCCTGAGTCATTGCAACAGTGTCTATTACGCCATCGTCATCAATATCTGCGATATCGAATTCTCCGAATGTGTTCGCCATATTAACAACGTGAGATCCTGCTTGAGGAGTTGTCGAGAAGGTGTATGTTGTTGGGAATTGGTTTGTTTGACAGTTGAACTCGATAACGGTCACGTTGTCATCATTTCCTGGGTTAGTAGTTTGACCCGTTGCGTAATCAACACCTTCGCTTCGAAGGAGCCAAATGTCCTCGTCGTAACACTGACTACCGAGTCCTTGTTGTCCCTCTCCCCAGTCGCCGACTTCGAGGCTTCTGTATGCGTTGGTTGAGGCAGCTCCAAGAGCAGTAACCATAGGCGGTGTACTTTGAGAAATTGGACCCATGTAGGTAACAACCCTTTGGTTTGAGATGTCGCTAAGGAGGTCAAGGATGACGACGTCATCATTTCCGTCGTCGTTTATGTCTCCTACTGCAAGATCCCATGCGTAGAAGTGAGTGAATCTCTGACCGATGGTGAACGAGTCTACCCCGCAACCATCATTTTCCAGAATCGTCAAGTTTCCTGGCTCTCCAGCTGGTGCGCCATTTGCATCTCTCTTGAACGGATTATTTCGTTGGAAAATTGCGATATCTGGGGCTGAATCGCCAGTAAATTCACCAACTTCGAGGAATTGTACATTCGAGAACTCATCCCATTCTGCGTTTCGGGAAGTGTTCTTGGAGACCCATACGTCATATCGATCAGTAAAATCTCCAGTTCCATCATTCGTTAGGACGGAAATTGTGTGCGTACCATCGGTTGCGATAGCCATATCATTGAATCCATCGCAGTTGAAATCTGCAATACCGATGTCAATCGGATCACGATTTGTTGTATAGTTACGNGCNGCNGAAGCACTNGCATTTGTNGCAAAGGCNGCNGTNGTCGAAATGACCATTATGAATACGAGAAATACGCTTCGAAGTTTTGCCCCGATTTGGTTNGTCTTNGNTTGCATCAATATCACTCNTCTAAGCCAGNAATACTTCCACTATAACCCCTTTGATGTCTCGTTTCGGGGTTTAGAGCCCAAATGTGCTAAAATCTGGTTGTTTTGTTTCTAACTGAGCCAACGAGGTGAAGGGCCCCATCCAACGGCGTTTCCACCATGTATTTTCACCAGTTTTCCTGCTGCAAATAAAGACTCCAACCAGACAGTTAATTCTACACCGGTTCGACTTCCAAGTTTTGAACTTGCGACTTCTTCAATAACTTCAGTCGCAAGAGCTGTTCTCGCACCATCTCTTACAACAAGACGCATTAATTCACGAAGCCATGCTTCTGCCATTGGGTCGACGCTCATTTCCCCTTGAATAGGACGAGGTTTTTCAAGATCTGAAAACGCCTCTATGAGTTCGATAACATCATTTTCACCGGGAGGTTCAAGGCCAATTTTTTCTAATTCGGCCTCGATATTCAATGCTCCAATTGGACGACGAACTGTCGGTATTCTGCTCGGGTCAGGGGTCGGACCCATATCCAAAGGCGCCTGAGGCTCAGATTCAATATCGCCTTCTTCAGGGGATGATTTTGACATCAATGATTGTGTGAATGCCCCTCCCAAAGGCATTGTTAAGCCAACATCGGAGAGGCCAAGTTCGTTGACGATCTGAGCAACCCATTCCTTTTGCCCTTCGATTGTTACGTTGACATCTGTTTCCTCTGAACGGAAAACAAATCGTACATCATCTGAAGCCATGGATTTTCACTCCTTCTCTCTCATTTCAATATGTCGACAGCATCAGGAAGCTAATTGTCGAAGAACGGTATGCAAAATTCCGCCATTTCGATAGTATTCAACTTCAACAGGCGTATCGAGACGAACGGAGACTTCGAATTGTTTGCTTGAGCCATCAGGATGATTTGCCGTAACGGTAAGTGATTGGAGGGGTTGAACCTCATCTGTGACAGGTATGCTGAACATTTCAGTTCCATCAAGACCGAGAGCTTCGTGAGATTCTCCTTCAACAAATGTCAGGGGCAGAACGCCCATCCCAACGAGGTTTGAGCGGTGAATTCGTTCGAAAGAGGTCGCGATGACTGCTTTTACACCGAGCAAATACGTTCCTTTAGCAGCCCAGTCTCGTGAGGATCCTGTACCGTATTGAGAACCTGCGAGAACGACCATGGGGGCATCACTGTTCATTGCAGCTTCGTAAACTGAAGTTATTTCTCCACTTACATGGTCAAGGGCAAAGCCACCTTCAGTTCCTGGAGCCATTTGATTGCGGATTCGTACGTTTGCAAACGTACCACGCATCATAATCTCATGATTACCTCTACGACTTCCGAATGAATTGAAGTCACCCTGTTGGACTCCTCTTTCGGTTAACCAACGACCAGCAGGTCCTTCCGCAGGGAATGCTCCTGCAGGTGAAATGTGATCTGTTGTAATCGAATCTCCAAGTTTGAGAAGAACCTTTGCGGAGTTAATGGGTTGAATCGGATCTGCTTCAGAAGACAAATCTTGGAAGAAAGACGGGAGTCGTATGTATGTGGAAGCATCTTCCCACGGATAGAGAGGACTTGCTTCGGACGGAATAGAATCCCATCGAGGTTCATTCATTGCATCAGAATATCGTTGTTTGAACATTTCAGGCGTGATTACTGAACGAGCCTCAGCGATTTCTTCATCGCTTGGCCAAATATCTGAAAGCATGACTGGTACGCCATCCTTTGAAACACCAAGAGGTTCGGTAGTCAAATCTATTTCAAGTGAACCTGCGATAGCATAAGCCACAACAAGCGGAGGTGAAGCGAGGTAAGAGGCTTTGACTTTACCATGTACACGGCCTTCGAAATTTCGATTACCAGAAATGACGCTTCCGACAATAAGATCTTCTGCGTCGATTGCTGCTTCAATTTCTTCAGACAATGGGCCCGAATTTCCGATGCATGTTGTGCAACCATAACCAACATTATGGAATCCAAGCGCATTCAAATCTTCTTGTAAACCAGTAGCCTCGTAGTATTCAGTTACGACTCTGCTACCTGGAGCCAATGATGTCTTGACCCATGGTTTGACATCCAATCCAAGATTTCGTGCTTTTCGTGCGACAAGCCCAGCAGCGAGCATGACATCTGGATTCGACGTATTGGTACAGGATGTAATTGCAGCAATAACAACATCTCCATGATTGAGATCGTACATTTCACCATCTCTTTCAACAATAGCTCCTCGATTCAAATCTGATGCTTGTAGTCCATGACCTTGATGTCCAACCTCATGTGTTAAGGAATTGACAAAATGCGATTTCATGCTCTTCAAATCAACACGGTCTTGGGGCCTTTTAGGTCCTGCAAGAGCAGGTTCAACTGTTGATAGATCGAGTTCTAAAACTGCAGTATAGGATTTCTCAGCGTCTTCGGAATTGTACCACAGGCCCTGTGCTTTTGCAAATGACTCAACGCCTTGAACAGCTTCTTCGTCACGGCCAGTGAGACGGAGATATTCTGTGGTACGCTCATCGACAGGGAAGAATCCGCAGGTTGCCCCGTATTCTGGAGCCATGTTTGCAATTGTTGCTCGATCGGCAAGGGAAAGAGCAACCATTCCTTCACCAAAGAATTCGACGAATTTGCCAACAACACCGTGTTCACGAAGAATCTCGACAATTCGAAGTGTCATGTCTGTTGCAGTCACTCCTTTGTTGAGGGAACCAATAAGCCGGACACCAACAACGTCTGGAGAAAGCATGTAGATTGGCTGCCCAAGCATAACTGCTTCAGCCTCAATTCCACCAACACCCCAACCAAGGACACCTAATCCGTTGATCATAGTCGTGTGTGAATCAGTTCCAACCAACGTATCAGCAAGCCAAACGTTGTCTTCTTGTCGAGCGACGCTGGCGAGGAATTCGAGATTGACTTGATGTACAATTCCTCTTGAAGGAGGTACAGCTTGGAAGTTGTTAAGCGATTGTTGCCCCCACTTTAGAAAGGTATAACGCTCCATGTTTCGATGATATTCGATATCAAGATTAAGACTCAATGCCTCAGGATTTGCACCTGAAACATCGACTTGTACTGAATGGTCAATGACCAAATCTACTGGAACTTGTGGGTTGACTTTTTCTGGATTGCCGCCCATATCCACCATCGCATCGCGGAGTGCTGCGAGATCGACGACAGCAGGAACACCTGTGAAATCTTGAAGAATAACTCGAGATGGACGGAATGGTATCTCTCCGCGCTCACTGTTGGCTTCCCAACCAGCAATTGCATTCACATCTTCTTCTCGAATAAGAAAGCCATCGCAGTTTCGCAGTGCTCCTTCCAACAAGACCCTCATTGAGTAAGGAAGATGTGCTGTTGAAATGCCAGAATCATCAAGCGCTTGAAGTGCAAAATATGTGCCACCAATGTCGAGTTCACGCTTTGCATTGAAAGGGTCTGAATCGCTCATGATTCAAGGGAATCGCGCACCCCTAATCAAGCGAACTGTTTGCTGGTTTGGATGGATCACCAGAATTTGTACCATGGGTCGACTTCTTCGCTTCCGATGAATACAGCTGATTCGATTACAACATCACTTACTGGTTTGTCGTTTTGACCCGTAGCCACTTGGCTGATTGCCGTTACGTGGTCGCACCCTGAGGTAATGTTACCGAATACGGTGTGGACACCATCGAGCCAGTTCGGAGTGCTATCACTAGGAATGAGGAAGAATTGACTACCTCCCGTGTTTGCTTGGCTTGTCTTAGCCATTGAGATTGAACATGGAGTGTGGATAAAACCGTTGTCCGCTTCATCTGGAAGAACCCAATCAGTCTCCGGACATTCTGCAGAACTGGATTTAGGGACTCCTCCTTGTTGAGAGTTACAATATCCTGACCAAACGATTGCATGCCCACCTGACCCGTCACCTTTGGTGAAATCTCCACCTTGAATCATGAAGTCATCGATTACTCTGTGGAACTTTGTCCCATCGTATTTGCCTTGGTTAACAAGTTGTTTGAAGTTCTCAGCATGAAAAGGGGCATCGTCAGGATATAATTCTAAAACGACAACTCCTTGTTTGTCAACCCCGCCTTCCGACCAGGATAGATTGAGTTCGATGGTATCTGTTGTCGTCGATTCGGTATTTGCAACCATGATGACTGCAAGAACAAGAATGAAAC
>NHFS02000027.1 GCA_002171315.2 Euryarchaeota archaeon TMED117
AATACTCTCGATATCCACCACAGTAATGCTTTCTGTCAACCATCACTTCGTTGTAAGTATCTACGACTAAAGCAGTCGCAACAGGGCAACGATATCCTGCTGCACCAACGATTGCTGGTGCTTTGTATTCGAGAACATCGCCCTTTCTACCTCCAATTCGGAGACGGACTCCAGAAGCAAATCGATCATCCTTGGAACCATCTCCTGGATCATTTCCATCATTGAACAAAACATCAGTAACATCTGCGCCCTGTAAGACAGAACCTCCGTTTTCACGAACAAGATGTTGAACTCTATCGAACAGAAGATGGTCAAATTGTTCTCTTGGAAGAGAATATCCTGCCTCTAATCGAGCAACATCTTCTTCAGGTAAAGGAACTCGAACTTCTTTGCCATTCGGGCTTGAGAAAAGAATCCCATTGACTCGGAAATGCGGCGTTCCCTCGAGTGTTTCTTTGACACCCAACGCTTTGACGTGCGAGAGTGACTTTCCACCAACAGCATCGCCACAGACCTTGTCTCGTGGCCAAACACCCTTCTCGATCAAAAGTACGCGTTTTCCAGCCATGGCGAGATACCCTGCTGCAGAAGAACCACCAGGGCCACCACCGACCACAATTGCATCAAAGGAGGTGCCCGATTCAGGAATATCTCCTGTCTCAATTGGCTGAGTCCATGACGCCATGGTTCGTGGACTTCTCGATGCTCTTTGAGGCTTCTTACGACACCATTATCACTATGCGCTTTGGGTGAACATCGTGCTTTATGCAGACCGTGACGCGACGTAGAGCGGTATGGGGCTTGCTGGTCGTAACCATCGTATGGGGAGCGACATTCATCTGGATGAAACAAGCCATGAACGCATTGCAAAGCGAAATCGATTTCTATGGCCAGACTGCAGTCGTGTCAGTTCTTGTCGGTGGACGTTTTCTGATAGCAGCCATTGCTCTCTTTATCGGATCTTCAAAAGCAAGAGCTGCACTTAGAGAAAAAGAATTGTGGAGCGGAGGTACAGTTCTCGGGCTTATTCTTCTCGTAGGTTTCACGACTCAGATGGTTGGCATCGATACGATTTCACCATCAACATCCGCCTTCTTAACTTCACTTTATGTGGTGTTTACGGCGATGATTTCAACCAAAATGACAGGCCAACCCGTAACTCGGATGATGATTGCTGGTGTCCTTCTAGCGACATTCGGTGCAGGCTTTATCGAGGGACCCCCTCACTTATCATGGGGCAAGGGAGAGATATTAACAGTCATCTGCGCATTCTTTTTCGCGCTTCATATCATTTTCACTCAATCGATTACACAACGAATGGATCCTTTGGGCGTAACCATCACTTCGTTCCTTATTGTCAGTATTGGAAGTCTTGCTATTTCATTCCTAATGGGCGGAGAAGACACGTTCAAACTCTGGGAATTAACGCTCCAGCAAGATGTTCTTGTTCCGCTCCTTTGCTTGGGGCTCCTCGGGTCTCTCTTCGCCCTCTTATTGCTCAATTTACTGCAACGCCACCTTCATCCTGTTCAGGCTGCAATTATCTACGGTCTTGAACCCGTTTGGGCGACGATGTTTGCACTTGGCCTAGGCCTAACAGAGTGGACTGGTTGGATTGCTGTGGGAGGATCTGCTCTTCTTTTGGGCAATGTCCTTGTCGAATTGCGACAATCTGCTCCGAAAGAGGAAGAATAATCCATCAAAATCTTCCACATCGTTGAAGGGCTGAAGAGAACTCGTTTGGTTTGGGCTGAAACATGGGCGACAACCAACATCACCAAGACGGAACAAAAAACGTGCACGCGGGAACCAATCACGTCGGTGAATCAGTCAACACCCCAATTTTCCTTTCTTCGACATACAAACTGACTGAAGAGCGTTATGCAGGGTGGGCAGCAGGAGCTCAACACACGCTTCTTTACTCGCGTATATCCTCAGTCAATTCCGATGCAGTTGCCCAGAAAATCTGTGCAATGGAAGGTGGAGAGGATGCTGAAACCTTTGCAAGCGGTATGGCTGCAATCTCCTCGACATTGATGATGCTTTTGAGTCAAGGCGACCACATGGTGGCATCACCAGATGTTTACGGTGGAACTTACGGGTTGATTACTGAAGAACTCCCTCGATTTGGTATTGAGACAACCATGGCTGATATGACCGATCCAGCATCGTATGAGGCGGCAATTCAACCGAACACAAAGATTCTGTACATCGAGACAATTACAAATCCGAACCTCAAAGTCTGTGATATTCCAGCAATGGTTGAAATTGCAAAGCGACACAATTTAATTGTCATCATCGACAACACCTTCGCATCACCATGGGCCTGTAAACCACTATCGATGGGCGTAGATCTTGTTATTCATTCTACCACAAAATATCTTGGCGGTCATTCTGATTTAATCGGGGGCGCAGTTGTCGGTTCGAAGGAACTCATTGCGAAAATCTTCATGGGAAGAGTTCACTTTGGAGGGTCTCCTGATCCACATAACTGCTATCTTCTTGAACGCGGAATGCGCACACTCCATGCTCGTATGCCGTTGTTAACTTCGAATGCAGCAACACTTGCACAACGACTTGACAATCATCCAAAGGTTGTGCGCGTTCAACACGTTTCACTACCATCTCACTCAGAGTATGATGTCGCTCAAAGAGTTGTACCAAAGGGCTGTGGAATGCTTGGAATTGTTGTTTCAGGAGGCGATGAAGGCGCTATGGATTTCATGGCAAAGTTGGAACTCTTCTATGAAGCAACATCTCTTGGAGGAGTTGAATCTCTTATTGAAGTTCCAGCAACATCAAGCCACATGGCCGTCCCAGTAGACGTTCGAATAGCAGCTGGAATTGAACCTGGTTATGTTCGTATTAGCGTTGGAATCGAAGATGTTGAAGATCTTTGGAACGACTTGAACCAAGCTCTTTCACAGTGAAGGCAAGGGCTTTTGTTGTCCAGTTGCAGTATGCAGATTGTTCAACGCATCCATAAATTCAGTTCGATCAGCATCTTGGGAATCGAGAAGATTTTTTCCTGCGTTGAGCAAAACCTTCGTAGCCGCCATCCATGCTCCACCACGGTCTCTTGCAAGTGATTCGAAGTGCCAATCCTGGCCAGTTGAACGCCCTGCAGCACACAACCACGCCCATCCAGCAGCAGATTCATCGATTCCATCATGACGTGATGTTGCGATACGTTCAGCAATTCCAGGACCTTCCAACAGTCCTGTCAATATTAAGTCGTGAATTGAACCAGTTGGACCAGGTATCTGTTCTTTGGAGAATGGGAATTTCGCTTTCTTCTGAGCTTTCTCTCGTGCAGTTCCAAGGCTCTTGAGGAAATTTTTGAGCGGCTTTGGTTTCTTCAGTTGCTGCTTCCAGATAATTTCAGCCTCATCTCCTTGAATGCCTATGTGGTCGAGGCCTGCGAGTCCATTTTCTTCCCACAAAGCGTTCACGGCGTCACTTAGACTTGCCCCTTCCATAACCTCGATGATATTTCCTTCACGCTCACGGAGTCCACCACGTGAATCAATTCGAATCCCTTCATTTGATTCTTGCATAGCATGAAGAAACACACCCGCAGCCAATGCTTTCTCATCATCAGCACCAGCCATTCCCGATAGGGCGGTAAGAATTTCTTCGATTGAAGATCCTTCACACCAGGATGAACCCAAAAGCAACCCTGAATCCAGTGAATCAAGGACTGCACGTTGGCAGGCCATACTCAAACTTCCTTCTGGAACAGTGAGCCCATGCCAGCCAGAAACAATCTTCCCCAATCCTTCAAGCGCACTTTTAGGGAGTTCGTTGTCAGGATTCCATCCCATCGGTATCCACATGGCATCAATATCAACAACCGATGTCAGCAATGGAGGGAGCATAGAAAGGGCGAGATGATGGACGAAAGCACTCTCTTTCTCGCCTGTTGCTCGTAATGATTGGAGATCGATACCAACAATTGGCCCATGGTTGAATGTAAGGCGAACCCATCCTTCATTGGATGGAACGCTGTTTAGGACATCATGTGGATTAATGTCTCCCGTAACGAAGACATCGACGCCTTCGACGAGTTCATGTTTAAAATCAAAGCGAGAACGTTCGAGAACATCCTCAAGCCATCCAGAAGGAGGGGTTGGATTCGGCCCAGTGCAGACGAAACCACCTTCCCACGAGAAGAAGTACATTCCTTTACGAGCATGATCTTCCCAAGGGAGAAGGCGCAGTGTTAGATTGTGATGGTTCTGTAATCCAGCAAGATATCCTTGCTTTCCATCCCCTCTTCGAACGAATGAGCCTGTTCCAAAATTTGGAGATTTGAAATTCCCAACGATTGTGATGTCTGAATCATGAGCGGCGTGAAGTGAGCCTGCAAGAGCCTTGCCAACAGGATCTCCTCTCTTCGCAAGCATTCGTTTTGATAGCCGAGAGGGGTCATCCTTGTTGGCAATAATCTTCTTCAAATCTTTGAGAGTTTTTGAGACTGGGTCTTTTCGCCCCCAACTCAACCTTCCTTTCCAAGTCATGGTTGGTAAACAGGCATCAGGGTCTTCGAGCAACAGCCTTAGTTGACGACTCAGACGCTTCGCAGTAGCATCATTTGCATGTTTTGTACCACGCATTCGCATCCGTTGTTTTTGACCAGGGAAGGTAACTTGTGCAGGTTTAGCCATATTCTCCCCAACCCAACCCAACAAGGGGTCTCGCTTGAGGTCTTCCCTTCGCATATATCTCTATCATGTAGGAGTCCAACGGCATTTTGTTGGCATGGCGACCCTCACAGTCCTTGGAATTGCTCAAGATGGCGGGAGGCCACAACCCGGTTGTCAACGAGTATGTTGTAGNAACCTTTCAGCAGANGATCATCGCAGCCCAGTCTCACTTGGCATCAAAACAGCGAATGGGACAAAAATTCTCATCGAAGCGACNAGAGATCTTGGNCGCCAACTCAAGATATTTGGAGAATCAACGATTGATCGGCTGTTTTTGACNCATGCCCATCTTGGCCATGTGGATGGANTAGGNCTGTTTGGTAGNGAAACAATGAGCGCTAGAGGAATCCCTTTACACAGCAGCCAATCGATGCAAGCACTCATCAAATCAACTCCTGCATGGGCANTGTTGTTAGAACAAGGCGTGTTTAATTTGATGGAAATTGGACGCGTTGAAATCGATGATATTGTCATTGAATCCATTGAAATTCCTCATAGAGCTGAACTCTCGGATATGCATGCATTTATCATTCGAGGGAANGACCAATCNGTTCTTTTCTTGACAGACCATGATTCATGGGATCAAACACTTACTGCACACAATGCATCTTCAATTCGAGCATGGCTGAAAGATCTTGACATCACTCACGCATTACTCGACGGAACATTCTGGTCNGGNGATGAACTTCAAGGCCGAGATATGTCGGTTGTNCCCCATCCAACCATACAGGACTCACTGTNAAGATTAGGGGAGAGACAAANCGGAGATCCNGAGATTTATTTCACCCATTTTAACCACACCAATCCTGTTTACCANGAGGGCGGAAGCGAGTATCAAAAGATTATACAACTCGGCTGGAGAGTAAGTACAGAAGGNCAGAGAATCAACTTGTAGTGGATGTAACTGTGAATGAGCTCAAAAATACGAGCTCTATCTTCCAATCAACGACTTCACTATCGTCATTATTTTGACAAATGATTCCACCATCACTGTTTGCAGTAACTCCAACATCAAACAAATAATCACCATATCCAATCTCCCCGGGAGTTAATTCCTCTATGATTTGAGCCTCTGAGATCGCAATAGGGCCCATACCCACAATTGATGTGTTAATCCACATCATACCACCTTCAATTGTTTCTTCGGTGCCAGAGGTAGAGATGAGTTGTTCGTTGATTCCCCCTTCAATTGAAACATCATCATCAATGGTTGATGCTGTGAAATCACAAGGCTGCTCATTATCTGAATGGGTTGCAGTAATGAGATATCCTACAGCAGGGGCGCTCATTTCCTCGTAANTTGCCTCGACTTGAATCATGCTTCCGCTCGCAATTTCATCACTACCCGAAGCAATTTCTTCATAGGTATAATTTCCTTGTACAGTGTACATTCCAATTTCATCACTCCAACCATCGTCATCAGTAGCATCAGGAGCATAGATTGCGTAACTGGCTTCTGCAACTCCAGCAACGAAGAGAAGGGCAATACCATACCCAATCATCTGGCTCTTTCTTGCCTCAGGTATCTTGAATCGACCCAATGAATTCGAATCGGATGCTTCTCTAAACGCACACATGAGGAAGTGAGCGAGGAAGGCAGCACCCATTCCTGGAACTGAAGGGAATATTCCATCTGCACCCGCAACGGTTTTCCAACCCATTATTGCGGGCAACATCGACCAAAGTATGACGGCTGAGAATGCTGAGACCATCATTACGATTGAATGAGTGGAGTCGGGNTTGAAACCAGCCCACCGNATAATGAGTAACGGAACAAAAACACTTCCAAGCCCGTATACTGCTAGTACAACTAACTTGAATACAGAATCTCCGCCTGGAATGTAGAGTCCTCCAATTGAAATCGCAGTAGCAAAGGCAGCCACGACCAACGTGACTTTCTTGGTTGTTTTGTGATCCTCACGCCATTCGGGCTTCACATCATCAGTAATTGCTGCTGTACATGCTAAGACTTGGCTATCTGCAGTTGACATTGTAGCAGCAAAGATCGAGGCTAGAATCATACCGACACCTAGAGCAGGCATTGTGCCCATGGCTAACATTGGGAGNCCAAGTTCAGGATCAAAATCAGCAGAATCGAATAAAACACGACTTGCCAATCCGATAAAAGTAATCATAATTATGAACGGAGTTTGCCAAACGAAGAACCAAACCATGGCTTGCTTTCGATCACTATCAGAATCAAGCGTCATAATTCGAGAAACAACTTGCGGTTGGCCCGCAACTGCCAATCCTCCGAGGAAGAAGGCAAAGGCCCACATCGAGATACCNAACATGAGGCCAGGNGGCATGATNTTGATGAGTGCAGGATCTTGCGATTTTAACTCAGAATTGAGTCCACTAAAGCCACCGACTTCTCCNAACGCAATCCAACAAAGAATGAGAGAACCAACAATCATGACACATGATTGAACAGCATCGGTCCAAATCGAAGCACGAATNCCACCNGCGTAACAATAAGCAACGACAAGAACAAAACCGATCAATATGCCAATGAGCTCATCCCATCCTAGCATCACAAGTAGCGCTTTCCCGCCGGATGTGAGTTGGGCCGCTGCATAGATGCTTAGGAANAATACCGAAAGTATTGCAGCAAGTTTTGCTTCTGGCGCACCGGCCTTTTCAGCAACAAGAGATGAAAGNGATCGAACATTTCGTTCTCGNCCTTCTTGNTGAATGAATTTGTATAGCCATGCCCACGCNACTAATTGCCCTGCCATTGANGCAACNGCCATCCAGAGTACATTGTATCCCATCATGTAGGTAAATCCAACAGCACCGATGAACATGTAGCCTGAATTCCAAGTACTGACAGCAGATAATGCTGCTAAAGCAGGATGCATACCTCTCCCAGCAACCAAGTAGTCGTCAGTNGTGTCCTTTTTCACACGCATACTGGCTAGACCGACTCCAGCAAATAGCCCTAAGAAAAACAAAAACGAAATGAGAATTCCAATTTCACCGCTCATATGAATCACTTCCATCGATTTACTGCTTCACGCTCAATCTCGGATANGTTGGCTAGTAGGACCATACAATTCAATCTCCCGCTACTTTTGGTACCAAGATTCTCNATTGTTGTGGTTTGNAGGCGTTGGTCATCGGTTCCTAAATCACTACAGAGCACGACTTCGAGNGAGTTGATTNCNNCNACTATTTCGGTTTGTTCTGGAGTGAGTTCCATNTCCTTGTACTTAGCGACCATCTTCGCAATACTTTCAGCAGCATCAGAAGATTGCATTGGCAACTGGTCTCCCGTACCTGCTCCACTAGGATCAAGGTCNAAGAGTACGAGTGTGTGCAATTTCTGTGAATAATTTTGCANCATCACCTCNAGTGGCGATGTCGCAATCCAGTCTCCATAAGGATAGGTNAGGGTTGTTGAGCGACCAAATTTNTAATTTGAAACACCAGTTGCTCCCGGNACGAGCGTTGTAATCGAAATTCCGTGAACGANACGAACGGGNATGCCAGCACTTTCTGCTCGNAGTTGAAGGTCGATATGTGTGGTTGCCTGCATAGGATCTCCAACGACGAGAACCGCTACATATTGGGTTCTAGCCATTTCAAGCAAGTCTTCTGGCTGNTCAATTGTTGGACGCATCACGCGTTGAATCGAACCTATTTCAGATTCCAATTCAAGTAAAGCCTCTTCGGACCAGAGTGCTGTATAGGCTTCATAGAGCCGCACATCTGCTTGGCGAGCCAGTTCAACAGCCTCAAGAGTCATCGATGAAACCTTACCGGGACCGATTCCTATCAGCGCCAAACCTGATTTTTTGTCATCTACCATCCTCAAACCTCATACTTGCGACAGGTTAGCGAAGAACATGCGTCATTTGAGGGTGCCGAGTGCTAAAACGGCATTTTGGGTCGAGCGATGCAAGGAAAACAGTTGGTACGAACTCGGCTCTGGCGTCCTCCCTCTCGGCGAGGAACGCGGCATACCTCTCAACGATTCTGCTCCGCAGGACGGAGATAATGTGTGGGGCGGATTCATCATCACCGAAGAGGTAGGTACCTCGAAGAAAACACAGCATTGGACGGAACATCTCCCTCCAAACCTCCTTGACTCCAACGCAAACAAATTCCCACAATCCTATGAAATACAAGGCGATGTTCTTCTCATCAAGATTCCAGAAGAGCTTGAAAACATTGAGAGTGAACTCGCTCAGGCGATGCTCAAACAATATCCGAATGTACGTATCATCTGCCATGATGAAGGCGTTGATGGTGAATTTAGAATTCGCAATTTACGAGTTCTTGAATCAAGAGATGGTTCAACGACAACACAAACACGAATCAAAGAGCATGGCTTTTTTATCCATGTAGATCCCTCTAAAACATATTTTTCTGGACGCTTGAGTGAGCAACGAAAGGTGACACATAAAGCGATTTTGAAGTTTAGAGAACGATTTCAACGCCCATTAACTGTCTTTGATCCATATGCAGGAGTTGGGCCTTCAATGGCCTATTTGTATACGGACTCAGATTTGACTGAATGCGTGTATGTTAACGATATGAATCCAGAAACTCGAGATTTATTGGAAACGAATATGAATGTATTTGACAAAAAAAGGGATGCA
>NHFS02000082.1 GCA_002171315.2 Euryarchaeota archaeon TMED117
CCCGAAGTCCATCGAGGACCCATAGTCGGCCCGGGTTTCCGCTTTTGCACCGGAAGTCACTCCCCGAAGGGTCGTTCCAGTCTTCGATAGCGGACCGTATCATTGGTATCAGAAATCATTGCAATTTTCACAGTAGCTCAGTCTGATGTTGCACGTACGGCAACCTATGGTCAAACCGAATGAATATGAAGTCATCGGTTTAAGAATCGATTCTCTGAATCATCGCTCTTCCGATGAGTAATGCACTTACTTCAGAATCTCCTTGGAAGAGTTCATCGTTTGAGAAAATGGGCCACGCACTGGCTTCCTTAGCAAGCCAACCAACAAGTGGATGAATTCTACCCTGATGCACTGTTCGTTCTGCTTCGAGAGATTGTATCATGTCATAGACATCCATCAAGGCTGCTTTTCCTTCGCCTTCAGGTACCATGAGGAGATTAATCATTAATTCCTGATTCGGAATAAAGCCAGAATGTGTTCTAGGAATACCTGGCATGCCAACACGTTCTCCTTTTGGTCGAGCGAGAAGACTTGGCCAACTCAAGGGATGAGATGCTAGCCATTCTCGTCCACTCGAGGTTGATAGTTGAAGGCCTAACCAATCAAAAGCCCATGCAGACCACCATTGCGATGGAAGGACATTCATGCATGAACGTATGAGATCTAACGAAAGAGGAGTATTCTCCCTCATTCTGATGACTGCGTTTGACCATGCCCACAAGATTGATCCTCTCGGATGCACTTGACCTGCCTTGAGATATTGTTCAAACAATAATTTCCTCGTATTTGAAAATTCAAGAGAGGGCGGGAACAAGACCATTAACACATCCTCTGGCCGATAAGGAGCATCCAACCAAACCGATGAAGCATCGCTAAGAAGCATATCCATCTCTTCATCGAAATATGAACTCGTAATAAGAATGAGATGCGCAGCAATCGAGCCGCATGAAGGATCTTCAAGCATCTTGGCAACATCGAGGAGAAGTGAGTTTTCATTTGACAATCGCATCACTAAGACTGAGAATGCTTGCTCCTTCCATTCAGAAGATGTTCTAGCCATTCCGTTAATCAACGATTTGATATCCATAGATTGAGGATCGAGAAGGTCAACCCATCCTTGAGGCAATATTGTATGAAGACGTTGCCATCGAGAATTACGCTCCATCATTGGACTTGCAATCCATGAGGCTAACGGATTTGTTCGCTCTATTGAATTTGAAAACGTCGAATCGCCATTCGGATACAATCTCATCGCTTTTCGAACCAATGCAACGTATTGCGGTTCTTCTTGGGAAATATCGGTTAGGGTCCGCTCGTTCATACCTCCTGAACGATGCCAATCGAGAAGTTCAACTGCGGTTTGAGGAAGGAGTTGGCGACTCGCCTCAGGCTCAGTACGCACATTTGAGCGGTCTAATTGGATGTTCAATTCCAAAAGGTTGTGTAACCGGTAAGAAACCACAGCAAGTTGAGGCGTCCCATGCAACATTGAAGTCTTACTTGAGAGGTTGAGAGGTTCGCCTCTTGAAGTTATGAGGGCTCGACATCGTCCAGAAGCAAGTAAACGATCGAGAAGGTGTTGTTCATTTCCTCCAGCCCATGGCCACTCTACAATGCAGTCGAGAGTTGTGGATTCCAAAAGCCATTCAATAATGCAAGCAGCTCCATTTTGAGACACACCCTCGAGAAGAATAACATCAACGGCTTCAGACTGTTCAGACCAATTCCGATCGCCAAAATCTGCTAAAAGAGATCGACGGAGATGGAGATTTGGTTGTTGGCCCCTTCCAGAAAGTAACCATCTTTTCAATGATCGAACACGAGCATTGCGCTTTACATTAGAGAGACGAGGATGTCTACGTCTCATCCATGTACTGACTAAATCCACAGGTAAGGAACGATCTTGTGCATAAGCAATGGATTCCGTCATTAATTGAGCCCGGTCTCCTAATGAAGAAACCAAAAGATTACGATCAACTGCAGATGGAAGATGTGCATAGAGGCCTCTTTCGGGAGAGACTTGATAGGATGTTCCTTGGACTAATCCGATGTTATGTTCTCCTAATCGAAGTTGAGAAGGTCCTGTTTCTGAACGTACATTGAGTTCAATCCAAGCACCATCTGGTACGTTCCAGGCTTCAAATTGTTCAAGTAAGCGTAAGCGAAGAACTCCTACACGTTCGTCACGATTCACCCATGCAGTAAGCGTACCTTCTTGCGTTTCAGGTGGAGGGGATGTGGATTCAAAGTTGTCTAAATCAAACCAATGGATCTTTTCTCCACGTTGTACAGCCCAAAGCCCCCCTTCATTTCCAATGGAAATTTCTCCTGTGTTTGATTTCAATAATTCAGTTCGCCGAGGTAATTGAAAGAGCCTTGATTCTGGAGATTGCAAAATTCCAAGAACAATACTCGTTCCGTCACTTGATAAGACCACAGCGTTCTTTCCCTCAGGTATTTGGCGAGTATGCTTCTTCAACCTCCCAACAAGATCCATGAGAAGACGTTGGGCGCCTTGCTCAGTCAGTCGATGTACTGCGCCTCGAATGGAAGCACCATCATCACGTTGTACTTCTCCTGCTTCCCGGAGATGGCGCATGGCCAAAGAAGCATGAGGCATTGCAATTCCCAATGAGTTCGCCGCTTGACTAACGGTTCCTCCTCCATCTAGGAGCCAATCAAGAATACGCCTCTGGTATCGGCTTCGAATGGTTGAGGATGGCACAAGAGGTCACCTTTGCCCTTGCTAAAGCGCAATACTTGATAGAGATTACTATTAGGTTATTTATTTAATTACATTTAGTTACCGATTTCCACTGCAAACGTGAGAAAACACTTACTGATGATGGCTTTCCGTGTAAAAAATACACCTAACCCAGTCATGAACGGTAACAAACTCTTGCATTGTTGGAGGAACGGTTATATGAGTGGCCTCGCTCCTTTGTTTCAGCGACATCGCCTAACAGCGAGGAGCGAAATCATAGGAGGACAAAATAATGAAAACTGTACGCATACGAGAAAAAATCAAGAAATTTTTGGGAGACCGCCCGCGAAATACCGCTGAGATCCTGGAACACATCAACAGCACCATGCGTCATGGTACAACAAGCCAACAACTTGGCAACGTTCTCTCAAAGGACAAAGACATCGTAAAGGTCGGCTACATCAAGCGATCTGGCATTCTCTCTGGCGGATACGACATCTGCGAATGGGCTACAAGAATTTGGGTTCAAGACCACTGCCCTGGATGGTCAGAAGGCACTCCAATCATTATCGACCAACAAGGTAACATTACCATGGGCGATAGTCTAACCAAGAAGTGAAACCCTCTCACTTCAGCATCCTACCTCTTAGAGATGAATGGTTTTTACATGAGATGAGCGTTTGCTCAATCTACAAATGAACACGTAACGTGATCAACGTTTCAATTTGAGTTCAATTCAGAACAAATAATCTTCAAGCATTGTTGAAGATGTCTAAAGCATCGTCAACTGAAGCACCTTGGGTAATAATTGCATGGCAAGCTGCAGTCATTCGAACCGCTTCTTCTGTTGATTTCTGATGGATGTTACGACCAGTAGCTGCACCACGGCATCCACTGACATTGATTTGATCCCACAAGCGTTGCAAGAATTCCTGAGGAGGTAATGTTCCGCCTCCAGAGCAAATAATTCCACATCGGCCAGCAGATTCAACCGCAATCTTGAGAGCTTCTGGTTGAGTCATGCCTTCCCATGCTCGCGGATAGTTGACCTTTGCGAAGTCAGCACCAATACATGCTGCAACACCTGCTGCTCCAGAAATTAATTGAGGATCTTTTTCATCAGTTACTGCTTTTCCACGAGGATACATCCAAACAACTGCAATCATACCTTCTTCATGCGCTTGGCGAATGAATTGAGCAGCTTCTGTCAGCATTTCATGTTCATATTCACTTCCGATGTAGATCGTATAACCGATTCCAACGACATTGATCCCATTTGAAACAAGAGACATGACATCATCCATATCCCACATTGCGAGACTAATAGGATCTCGCTGCTCGGTCTTAACCAAATGCGATTTGGAGTTGAGTTTTACCAGATAAGGTACATCTGGATGATCTTGAGCATAAAGTGAAATCAATCCTCCTTGTGCTGCAAGAACTCCAACTGTTCCTTCTTCATGGGCGAGTGCGCCTATTTCGAAAAGATGACCTGGGTCGTTGGATGAGAGTGGAATCTTTACGCCACCATCATAGAAATCATCATTCAAATGTTCAATTTTTTGATCACAGGCAAAGAGGTTCATTGAACCTGTTCCACAAGTAGCTGCCATCAAATTATCAAGATAGGTTTCAACTAAATCGTCAGGGACATCCCCTGGAACGTTATGATCTGTCATTTTGAATCACCTAATTTCATTCGCCGGTGAAGTTAGCAACACGCTTTTCGACGTATGCTGCGATTCCTTCCTTCGCATCAGTTGAATTGAACAGAGATGCTTGAAGTTCTCTCTCAAGTGCAAGATGGTATTCGAATGGAATTTCTGGACCGGTTTGGCATGAACGCTTGATGTTTCCAACAGCCTTTGTTGCCTTGTTAGGTAGAGTGAATTGGCTGCACCAGTCAAGGACGTCTTGACGGAAATCAGCAGCATCGCCTTCCCAAATGTGATTGATGAGGTTGTGTGAATGAGCATCCTCGAAGGACATCAATTCACCTGTAACCATCATTTCTAGAGCCTTTGCCTTGCCGATCAATCGAGTTAATCGAGCAGTTCCACCAGTTCCAGCAAGGACACCGAGGTTGATTTCAGGAAGTCCTACTTTTCCAGAGTTCTTTCGTGCGATACGAATGTCTGCAGCCATAGCGATTTCAAGACCGCCACCAACAGCGTGGCCGTTGATCGCACAAACGACAAGTTTGGATGTTTGCTCAAATCGAGAAAGTGTTTCATTAGCGTGAAGACAGAAATTGTACTTGAATCCTGGAGTAACGCTGTTGAGCATCTGGATGGATGCTCCTGCGGAGAAGAATGAACTACCATTTCCAGTCAAAACGATGACTGAGACATCATCATCGAAACGTGCCTTGATGACTGCTGTATCGATATCACACATCATACCATGCGTGTATGTGTTTGGAGAACGGTCATTGGTTTCGGTCAGAGGTGCACCAGATGCATCACTCGCCAATTCGATGATTGCAATACCATCGATGGTGGCGTAGTTCACAAGATTGTTCGGCATAGCTTCGAAGTTGAGTTCGCTCATGTCCGTTCCAAATCGAACCGCATTATGAACGAATCGCCCCGGTCATTCGCTAGAAATACTCACTTCATCGGAGTCATTAGCAAAAGAAGTCTTTGCCCCTGAACGGCGAATTTCAGACCACTGCGTTCCTATCTCTGATGCTTTTTGCGAAGGCTCCCAGTTATCACGAGCCTTGGCTTTTCTAAACGGCATTCTTCGAACGCCTCTGCCCATCGATTTCGGATCTTTTTTCAACATGAATGGAGTTACAAGATGATAGAGAAGAGTTTTGTACCATTTTGGACGGAATAAACCGCCAACCCAAACAAGGCCGTCTCCACGTTTTGATTGGCTTTTCATCCAATTCTTGCACATGCGCTTGAAGGTACGATCACCAACTCGATTCATCAGCCAGCGATTCGCTACACTGGTTCGAACATATGGTAGAAGTTGTTTTCTCACCTCTGTTTCATAATCACATTCACCGAGTATATCTCGTGCGGCAAGAACACCTGACCAGACAGCCATTCGCATTCCAAAGCCCCACATGAAATCTTGAAGCCCACCTGATTCACCAATGTAGTAACGACCATCTTGCTTGTAGCGCTGATTAATTGTGAAATCGCCTTTACCACCAACTCGCTTAATCGGTTTACGATTGAGACCAGGATAATGCTTATCGTACCATGCAATCGTTTCATTGAGGAAGCGCTCACTTTTCGATTGCTTTCTCCACAAGCATGTGCAGATTAATCCAACGCCTTCTACAATAATCAGATACGAATAAGCCCCTGGTGCTAATTTGTCGTTGAGTTGGAAGGCGATGTGATTTGGATGGTCTGTTTCGAAGATTTCTCCATAAGCAACTGCTGAGGTTCCTTTAGGACCACATGCAATAATCGTACAATCTTCTTCTTTCACCCTTGACTTGTAGTGAATCTGTGCACCTGCTGCGAGAGCTTGCTGCTTCATCCCTTGATCGATGGCATGATCGGATGTACCTCGCTCAACGATTCGGTAAGCAACTTTGTCACTTTTTGGCTGAGTAATTTCATCATCAGGGTGAATGAGATCTACAACGTGAAATTCTGTTGCCCTGAATGTTGAGGCATCGAACCCCCATTCTTCGAGTTGATCAAAGAAATCAACATCCATGGACCAATTTTCTAATGCTTGGAAATCGCCATCAAAACGAGCACCTGAATCCGCTCTGATATCATGAACATGGACTTCTCTTCCAGCCTTAGCGAGGATGGTCGCAGCAGCAAGTCCCGAGAGCCCTGCTCCCATGATGTGCACAGGTTCGGACTCCCCTGTTACCGCGGCCATGATACGACAACGAGCCGTTAGCCTTGAATCATGCGCTTTGCTCGCATTACCATGGGCCGCACGATTCACATCGAAGAAGCCCGTGATGTTCTTGAACCCGATCAGTTGAAAATGAAATTAGAAACGGCAGGTTGCGGAGCAATTGTCTCCTTTTTAGGAATCACACGAGCAACAGAAGGTGATGCAGAAGTCTATGCCTTGGAATTCGACGCATGGCAAGAACATCTTGGTGGCGTCCTGCGTGATTTAGCAAACCAAGCATGCGATCTGTATGGAACTTCTTCGGTTGCTATGGCTCATCGAACAGGTAGTGTCGGACCTGGCGAGCCTATTGTGAGCATACATGTAGCAAGCCCTCATCGAAAAGAAGCATTCCAAGCATGCGAATGGCTCATCGATGAACTCAAGAAGCAGGCGCCTCTATGGAAGCGTGAAGTAACCTCCGAAGGATCGAATTGGAAAGCAGGACTGGGATGAATATGTCAAAAGAAATTCAAGGTATCGTCGAAATTGGAAACAAACCAATCGTTGAGAGAAAGGCCACTGCTACTGGAGTACTTCACCTGCAAGAAGCGACCAAAAACGCCATTGTCGAAAAGAAAGTCAAGAAGGGCGATGTACTGGAAGCATCCACAATTGCTGCAATTCAAGCTGTGAAGGAAACACCTCGAATTATTCCTCACTGTCACCCGATACCACTGGAAGGATGTAAGGTGGATTGGGTTTGGGAAGAGACATCACTTCGATGCACTGTTCATGTTTCTGCTCATTACAAAACGGGAATTGAAATGGAAGCACTTACAGGCGTAAGTGCTGGATTGCTCTGTGTTCTTGATATGATTAAATCATTAGAAAAGGACGAGAATGGACAATACCCCAATGCTTCCATTAGCGACATACGGGTGTTAGAGAAAATCAAGCGGTAGACGGCGTTTAACCCATTTACTTCAAATCTTGAAGAAAACCCAGTATCATAGGTCGCACTTAAACCAAAGGTGCTCGCGCCTTAGACTGCTGGGGCACCCCTGGCGGTGTAGAGTTATGGATGAGACCCCCCTGTTTGAAACGTTTGAATTAAATGCGAATCTTCATGATCGCTTAGATGCTATTGGTTACAAGAACGCAACCCCCGTTCAGGCCATGGCAATCCCTCCTGCTATCGAAGGACGTGATGTTCTTGCGACAGCAAGAACAGGTACTGGTAAAACCGCTGCGTTTGTCTTACCTATTCTCCAAACAGGACGTCCTGGAGTCATCATCTGCCCAACTCGTGAACTCGCTCTTCAAGTTGTAACTGAAGTTGAGCGATTAAGTGGACTTGCAGAAAGTGCAATTTCGTTGATTGGTGGAGCATCGATGAAGAAACAAATTCAGGAATTACAAGACCTTCCTGATGCGATACTTGTTGCAACTCCTGGCCGCATATGCGATCACATCGATCGAGGAAACATCAACCTATACGACAGAGACATTCTTGTCCTTGACGAAGCAGATGAAATGCTCAGCATGGGATTTGCTGATGATTTGGAATACATCGTCGAAAGAATGCACCCTGAGCATCAGACGCTTCTTTTCTCCGCAACAATGCCAAAACAAATTCGTAAACTTGCAGGTAGGATTCTCAAAGACCCAGTTACAATTCAAGCATCGGGCGAGAAGGACAGGCCTCCTTCATTGGTTGACCAGTACCTGATGATCTGTAAGATGAGTAATCGTATCCAAGCAATAGAACGACTGCTCCTTGCATGGAAACCTGAAGCGACGATGATTTTCTGCAAAACGCGTAATCGTGTCGAAATCGTTGCAGATGCTCTTCGGCCAGAAGGAGCTGAAGCGATTCATGGAGGTATGTCTCAAGCAGAACGTACCAGAGTCATGGGGCGATTTCGCGAAGGTAGAACAAACCTACTCGTAGCAACCGATGTTGCATCCAGAGGTATTGACGTCGACCGTGTCGACCTTGTCATCCAAGATGACTTACCGAGCGATGATGACACATACATCCACCGTGTTGGGCGAACGGGTCGTGCTGGACGAACTGGACGTAGCGTACTTATGATTGGAAACAGAGCAACACGCCATGTTTCTCGAATGGAGAAAAAGGTAGGAAAGTTGACCAAAATGGATGTTCCATCACAAGGCGATATCGATGCCCTTCGATTGGTTCGTATGCTTGATGAACTCGTTGAAATTGAACCTGCACACAATGCTCGAGAAGTTCTTGATGAAGCGATTGAGCGTGGAATGGAACCAGAAGATATTGCAATGAAAGCGATGACAATGTTACTCAGTTCAAAATCACCTGGTGGAGAAAAAGCACCTGTGGAAACAAACACACGTGATAATGGCCCAAAGGCTGCTCTTGTTCTCGGACTTGGCGGTATGGATGGCATCTCTGCTGGCGCAGTTGCTGGTATGTTGTACAAGGTTGGAAATCTTCCTGACAATTGTGTTGGACGAATCGAAATGCTCGACAAGATTACTGCTGTCGAACTTCCAGAATCAATGATCGATCAACTGGTCAAGGACCTTCAAGAAGAAAAGGTCGGACGAAGATTCGTTCGACCACGAAAGAGTGACGATTGGACATTCGCTCCTGAAGGATCTCATCCAAGCCAACGCCGTGGTGGATTCAACCGTGGCGGGGACAGAGGCCGTGGTGGAGATCGTGGACGAGGCGGTGACAGAGGTCGTGGCGGAGACCGTGGAAGAGGCGGCGACAGAGGTCGTGGCGGATTTGGACAACGTCGTCAAGGCGGCGGTGGTGGCTCCCGTCGATATTGAAGACTACACCGAGTGAAAAGGCTATGTTCGACCTAGCGTTGGCCATAGCATGAGCAGTACTGCTGACTTAGCCAAACACTTCCTTGAAGCAGTGGACCAAGCAGCGATTGCAAGTTCTGCCTGGCGTGGAAAAGGCGATAAAAATGCAGCAGATGATGCTGCTGTCGAGGCCATGCGACGTACCTTTGACAACGTTCCATTCGATGGAAGAGTTGCTATCGGCGAAGGAGAACGTGATGAAGCACCAATGCTCTTCATTGGCGAGGAACTTGGAAGCATGGTTGGTGTCGAAGGTGTCCCTTGTATCGACATCGCAGTCGATCCTCTTGAATGCACAAATAACTGTGCAGATGACTTACCAAATTCAATTGCAGTACTTGCAGCAGCGCCTCGAGGTACACTCCTACATGCTCCAGATTGTTATATGGATAAAATTGCAGCAGGCCCTCTGCTTGCTGGTCATGTCTCTCTCGAAGGAACACCAACCTACAACCTTGAACAAACAGCTCACGTTCTTGACAAACCGATCAGTGAAGTCAAAGTGGTTGCTCTTGACCGAGAACGACATGCAGATTTATTCAAAGAAATCCGCGCATCTGGCGCACAACTCGAACTTCTCGGTGACGGAGATGTTTCAGGTGCAATATGGGCCGCAAAGGAAGANGGNCCATTCGACCTATTGATGGGAATNGGNGCTGCNCCAGAAGGCGTCATTTCNGCAACTGCACTTCGAGGCCTCGGTGGCGTCTTTGAGGGACGACTCGTGTTCCGTTCACCAGAAGAAGAAGCAAGAGCAGGTGAAATGGTAGGTGATGANCTTACCAGNCTTTGGCAAGCACATGATCTGTGCAAGTCCGAAGATGCTATCTTCGCAGCATCAGGTGTTTGTGATGGATACTTGCCCGCTGCTGAAATTGGAAGCGATTATACAATTGCACACAGCGAAATCATCGATGTTCAAGCNAAGACAGTNGAACAGATTTCAACNCGAAGACCATTGTGATGTTATGACACAGCGAGTACGNATACAAATCAGATTGCCAGAAGGGCATTGGTCTGGTGACGTATCTCGTTCACTCCCTTCGATTGTACTTCGAATTGAAGAAACAATGTCNCTGGGCAAGGGCCGAGGTACNGCAACNCTTTCNGCAAACGAAGATGTTGANATGGCATTGGAAGCACATCATGGAATCGANGAAGTCCGATCNCTTGGNAATCAACGGTTNTCTGTTGACATCGCAAGTGGTGGTGGTGGCTTTATTCGCCCAGTCCTCGATGTTGGCGTNGTACCGAGATCTCCATTCGAAGTTCACGACGGATGGGTCGATTGGACATTCGTATGCACTCCCGAACAAGCACGTGATCTGCTTGCTGCACTCTCAAAAGAAAACATNCCTTACAGGCTTACATCCACACGCAACAGTGGAACAACGCTTCTCACATCCCGTCANCGGCAAATTTTTGATGCTGCGGTACGAGAAGGATACTATGATGTCCCTCGTCGGACATCTCTGAGTAAACTCGCTACTGCCCTGGACATGGCTAAATCGACACTTTCCGCTATGTTACAACGTATNGAGAGCAGAGTTATGCACGATATGGCTGAAGAAATACGACGAAAATCTCCATAGGCGAACATATTCGTGCGAACATGTTCGCAATGTATTCAAGGTACACCCTCCCGTGTGCTACACATGGACAACCTACCTAAGACATGGGACGACTGGATAGCAAACTTTAGCGAATGGCAAGACCGAGTCGGTTTTGATCGTGAATGGCTCGGCGATTTTGACCTTTCAATTCAATTTGATTGGGACAGAGCCGGTGACCTCATCGAATTCGGAGATTATGAAGGACGAAAGAAGTGGGAACGCTCGCTTCAAGTCCCTCACCAAAGCATGCGTGATGCACTTGTTGCAATGATTACCGTTCAAGGTGATACAGAATTCGCATCCGTTGAACAACAACGCCACCTTCTCGCAAGCGCACCTACTGATTACGACCGCTATGCAGCAGCTCGTATTATGGCTGAAGAACAACGTCACGGATGGCAAATGGCTTATCTCTTGATGACCTACTTCGGACAGCAAGGACGACGTGAGGCTCAAAAGTTGCTCGAGCGTAATGCACAAGATGGAGACAGACTCCTCGGTGCATTCAATCGCCCAATGCCTCACTGGCTGGATTTCTTTAACTACACAATGTTCGTTGACCGTGACGGAAAGTTCCAACTCGGTATGCTCTCAACCTCAGCATTCAAGCCCCTTGCAGCAAGCATGGGTCCAATGCTCAAGGAAGAATCATTCCACCTAGGAACAGGATCGAACGGACTACGCCGTATCATCAAGGCTGGAGTCATCCCTCAAGATATGCTTCAGAGATACATGAACAAGTGGGTATCCACAGCACACGATCTCTTCGGTGTTGACTCATCTTCTTCTGCTCACTGGGCATACGTCTGGGGAGTAAAAGGACGCTGGGACGAGCGAAAGAAACTCGACGCTGGTGTTGAAGTCAACAAGGAAGTTCTCAATCAAGAAGCACGTGCACATTACCACGATGAAATCGTAAAGGAAGTTGACAAACTCAATGGCTACCAAGAAGAAGGCGCTACACCGTTCTATGTTGCTCACGAAAACTTCAACCGAGAAATTGGAGATTGTGGTGGACAGCGATACACCGTTGAAGGAACAAAGTTCGAA
>NHFS02000056.1 GCA_002171315.2 Euryarchaeota archaeon TMED117
CCGGTAAAAGAATTCATACATATATGTGGATTGCTTCGATAATCACTGTTCTTTTTTCTGGTATCCGATGGATGGACTCAGGCAGGCCAGAAGGGGGTTGGTTCACTGAATCAATCTATCTTGATGCATTCATTGGTTACGTCTTACCAATTCTCTTCACATTGGGACTTGCTTCGTTTGTACAGTTGCGAGTTTCAGCACATTATGGTGTGCGTAGTGGGCATATCTTACCAATCCCTGACCCGTCGATTCTCCTTTGGCTCTTCTCTGGTCTATCTGCGTCTTACTTTATCTGGCCATTTGGGGTTTTCTTCATACCTACCTTGCCACGAATGGATGCTCGTCCATGGCCAGATCGTAAATCGTTAGCTTACGCATCACTCAGTGTCCCTTTGGTCATGTTGTTGAGTGGATTCATTCTCTGGACAAGTGGAATACTTCTCTCATCCGATCCATTTACACTTTCCAGTGAACCGATGAGGCTTAATGCCCCATTCTTGATTGAACTCTTTGGTTCTGGATTCGACCAATCCTTTGATATCCATTTAGATTGGAGCCACCCCTTCCTCTTTGCAGCTGCATTCTTAACATTAGTTGGTTGGCTTCTTCTACTCCCGATTCCTACTTTCCCAGGCGGACGGTTACTTGTCTCACGAATGGGTATACACGAAGCCCGAAGTTCTGGTACTCAAATTCTAATGTTCATGATTCTCATCACTGCAGGATTTTTCATCTTCAATGCCTTTGAAGGATTCACAATTTGGATACCAATCCTTGCAGTACTCCTTCCACTGTTATTGTTTATTGGAGGTGATCCGAGAATTCCAGTTCTTCTGGACGGAGATGTTCCATTGGATGAAGAATCTCATCGTAGCCTTGGCATCATTCTCTTTGTTGCACTCCTATTTGCCATCCCTCCAGAATTCCCTGTGGAACCAGTTGAGCGGTGGGACTCCGATTTAGAATACACAATCGATGATTTAGGCTATGCTGAATTGGGTGAATTGGTTTGGACTTCTTCCCAAATAATCGAATTGACCAACCCTTCAATGATAGCACAGGCCTACACGATTTCTTTCTCTACATCTGGAAGTTCCGATTGGGTTTCAGAACTGTCTTGTGCGTCTACGAATTGTGAAGGTATTCTTGCTTCTGATGATTCGTTATCAATCACACTGAACTTCAGTTATCCGAACTCATCTGTTATGCCAACATATCTTGTGTATGATCTTGAATTAACTCTAGGTGATGAGCAATTTATTGAAACCCATACGCTTTATCCTGACCTGAATTCATCAGTTGGTTCTGAATGGAGTTATCTTCGAACTGAATCAAGTGTGCTCACATGCCTACCAGTCTTCGTCCTAGAGGACATGAGTGCAGTTGCTTCACTGCCGAATCTTGATGCTCAATGGGCATCCTATCTCTGGTTTGATGGTGAAGCGGGCTTGGAGACAGAGGTAGGTTCACAATCAGAATTGATGTGCCTAGAGAGTAACGATTACGCTCTAACACATTCCCTAACAACAGAATTGGGCGTTGTTGAACTTGATGGAAATGAATTCAATGTTGGGTTCAATAAGACGTGGCCTCATGTTGTTTCCGCCTCAGAATCAGGTTGGTTAATTTCTAACGAACTTGCATGGGGTACTCCGTTTGAAGACGATACTGGTTTGCTTTACAGAGAAAATACCAGTTCATGTACAGGTAATGAGTTCCTCAGTACG
Source organism: Euryarchaeota archaeon TMED117 (assembly GCA_002171315.2). Taxonomy (GTDB): domain Archaea; phylum Thermoplasmatota; class Poseidoniia; order Poseidoniales; family Poseidoniaceae; genus MGIIa-L2. Next base: position 1,728 of record NHFS02000056.1, read on the forward strand.
CCCCGCCATTCAAACACAACAAACTGGCCATGGGACATGGGTATGTGGCCCAGTCACAAGATACCTGAGATCGGTGAGAATGAATCATTACAACTCATATTGCCAAGTACCTTCTATTACCACTGTAATCTTGAAACGTTAAATCAAACGAGATTTGAAATTCAAGAAGGTCCTGATCTGATACTCAGGATAGATAATCAGATCATGAGGCTTTGGGATGCTCCATTGGAACTCCATTCTGAAAGAGTCACCTTCTCTCTTTACAACAGCAATAATGAATCCATACTTCTACGTCATGAGACGAATGGAGACGCTCTGTGGAATCTCTCTTCCTTGCCAGATGCTCTACCCCAAGGATGGACAGACATCGATATCCCCTTGCCAATAGGTGGGCTTAACACAGTTCAATTAATTCATCAAGATGGAGCAATACTGGTTCATTTTGGTGGCTATGTGGAGGACTAGTATGCGAATTGCAATCATTGGAACTGGTTCAATTGGTTCCCTTGTTGCAGGGTGTCTTGCTTCAACCAGTTGCGATCTTCTGCTTTATGGAAGGGGACTTCATGCAGCAGAATTAATGGTGAGTGGATTAACTATCTCAGGGGTAAACGACGACCAAATAGACGGGGATAGATGGGAGGTGATTCCATCTGAGCATCCTCTACCTTCTTCAGTTCATTCATCTTGTGATGTTGTTGTTTTCTCTGGAAAACCTTCTACTGAGACGGAATTTCTTGAGGTTGGTGGAAACCTATTGAAACCTGATGGAATTGCATTTTCACTATCTAATGGAATGGGATTTGAAGAAAAGATGGTTCATGCCTTTGGCGCAAAACGTGTTCTTTCCGCAACGACAACGCATGGTGCTTACAGGCCAAAACCAGGTCACGTAGAATGGGCTGGGAAAGGCCAAATCATGCTTGGATCTTTCATCCATCCTTTTTCTTTCGAAGATTTCAAACCTCTTTTATCCACCTTGAATGAATCAGAATTAGCTCCTCAATGGGTTGATGATGGAAGAGCAGCATTATGGAATAAAATGCTTCTCAATATTGCAATCAACCCTGTTGCAGCTGTAATTGGAAAAGAAAATTCTGCTCTACTAGAACCAATAATATTCGATTCTGTTGTTGCTTTAATGTTTGAAGGGGTGAAGATTGCACGAATGGAAGGGATTCAACTCGAATCTGATGAGGTTCTCGTCGATCGATTGCGAGAAGTTCTTGTTCAAACTGGTTCAAATTATTGTTCAATGCTACAAGATGTTCGTGCAGGAAGGCCGACTGAAATTGAAATCCTGAATGCTGAAATCTGTAGGAGAGGGGAGCGATTAGGTGTTGCAACCCCTCTAAATCAACTCATGACCTCTCTTATTCGTCAGTTACGATAAGATCCTTGTTGAAATGGAGTCCTCTGTTTTCGGTTCGAGTATTCGCATCTTCTGCTACAAGGCGCCCTACCAAGACCATATTCCTAAGTTCTACAATTTCACGAGTAGGGAGGCTTGTTTCCCAAATAGCATCAATTTCTTGTTCTAAGAGGGTCAGGCGACGAATCGCTCGTTGAAGGCGTGAATATTTCCTCGATACACCGACTTCAAATCGCATCGTTTGGTTCAATGTTGTGCGGTCGTGAGCAATTGGGCCATGCTCTGATAACATGTCTAACCCCTCTGATCTCCACTCAGGCAGGACTTGATGTTCTGAAGATGGAGGGTTTTCAATAAGATATTCTGAGGTTTGGTGAGCAAACACAACCGCTTCAAGCAAACTATTCGAGGCAAGTCTATTCGCTCCATGCATACCAGTACAAGCCACTTCACCAATAGCAAAGAGTCCGGGTATAGTTTCATTATCTGAGGCCAGGAAAACTCTCCCATGAATATCCACCTTTAGTCCACCAACCATGTAATGTGCTGCAGGTCCGACTGGCAATGGGTCAGTTCCGAGCGTTAATCCATAGGTTTGCAGACGTTTAGCAATCATTGGGAATCGTTTCCTCAATTTATCTCCGTCTAAGTGTTCGGTAACGAGCCAAACATGAGATTTTCCAGTTTCTGCAAGCCTTTGGTCGATCGCTCTGGCAACAATATCTCTTGTTGCCATCGATCCTTCTTTCGAGGCAGTAAGCGTGAAAGAAAGGCTTGCTGGGTCTTGCAATTTATTATTGCACCATTTGTTATATCCTTCATGGTCGAGAAGTACAGCCCCTTCTCCACGAAGAGCTTCTGTAATCAAAAATGGCCGTTCACCTTCCATCATTAAAGCAGTTGGATGGAATTGTACATACGCCATGTCTTCAATGCAAGCCCCTGTTCTATAGGCCATGGCAACACCATCACCAGTTGCAACCGAGGGATTTGTCGTCTTATCCCATAATTGTCCAGCTCCACCTGTTGCAAGAAGAACTGCCCCACCAGAGATCGTCTCGACATTCCCAGAATCTTGGTCTAATGCCCAAACACCACAAATTCCTTTTCTAGGATCTTTATGTTCTCTTTGAATGAGGTCAATTGCTAATGTATTGGGCTTCAATGAAATATTCGGATGTCGCCGTGCAGCATCGTTTAGAGCACGTTCAATCTCTCTGCCAGTTGCATCTTTAGCGTGTAGGATACGACGAGAGGAATGGCCACCTTCTTGTGCTAATTGGAATTCTCCGTCGGTGGTTTTCTCAAAGTTGACGCCAATTTCAAGTAAATCTTGAATGCGGCCACCTGCTTCTTCAACAACCATCTGTACAACTGATTCGTTGCACATACCAGCGCCTGCGCGTAGTGTATCTGCGACATGTCCTTCGATTTCCTGAACATTTGTCTTATCAAGAATTGCTGCGATTCCACCCTGGGCCCAATTTGTTGAAGAGTCCTTAGGACGCTGTTTGGTAAGAACCGTAACCATAAGTCCAGCGTTAGCAAGTCGTAATGCTGCAAATAGCCCTGCGATACCCGTACCGATGATGAGCACTCGCGGCATCGTTTGTTCCTAATGGTCGTGGTTCTTGACAACATCGGTTTGTTCCTGCGACACTCTAATTTATTCCCGTCTCTAGGCTCAGTATATGTTGCGTAAGTTAATCGGTCTCATGGGCTTGTTAACTCTTGTTTTTGTAATTGCGAATGTACACTTTGGGGCTGTAACTCCGTATATCGTTGAGGGAGCTCCTAATTCAAGAATTGATGTTCTTCGATTGGCAGACCCAGGCTGTACAGTTCCAGAAATGGAAAAAGAAATTTCAGAGACCGGTAGTGCTTTTTGTCTTTCAGAATCAGGTACTTGGGGCACTGCGGATATTATGCTCTTATGTTGGGGTTTGTTGATTATAACAGCAGGCCGATTCAGAATGCCATCAAATCCTAAGCTTGCCCGAAGAATTCGTCGGGTCATGATGATATCTGGATCGATGTTGTTCGGTTTAGCAATCCTCGATCGCTTCGAGTTGTTGCCTACAGGTGCAGATTCAGACACACTCTCCGATTTGGTTCCATTGCCTCTTTCTGCATGGCAACTACAAATCATCATGGCCATAGTTGGGGCCTTACTTCTCAGAGGCCCGAAATATCATGTCTCTGAATTTGAAGAGAATTACCGATCATTGGAGTCGGAGCGTGAGAAGGAATTGAGAATGCAACAAGTCTTCAATCAAAAGGCAAGAGATATGGCTGCTTCGAATGAAGGTATTGCAAAGAGAAGCCGATTATTGGATAGAGATGCAAGTCTTGTCCCATTCAGGACACGAACCTCTCCGAGGGTACGTGCAACTTGTCCATACTGCAAAGGTGGCGGTTGTAAAGAGTGTAGAATGACTGGTGTAGTCTGAGTACGGCACCATTTTCACTACTCTCAAACGTGTGCCATAGACGCATAATCAACCGATTGTTTAAATCCTCTCGATGTACGGTGTTCGCGTTAAGGTCAGTGAAATATCTGGCAGAGGGATTGGGATGTTTCTAAAAGCACTTGAAATGGAGAACTTCAAATCGTTTCGCGGAGAGGTAGTAATTCCACTCGATCGAGGTTTTTCAGCCATTACTGGACCGAATGGATCTGGGAAATCGAATTGTGGTGACGGCATTCAATTCGTATTAGGCCCTAAATCAACACGTACGATACGCGCTCAAAACACAAAACAACTGATGTTCAATGGTGCTGAAGGTTACAAACCTGCTCGACATTGCACAGTAACATTGGTTTTTGGCAATCCGGTTCTAGCAAGTGGAAGACGCCGCCTACCAATCGAAAGCGATGAAGTGCGGATGACACGTTCAATTCGATTAACCGCTTCTGACAACGTTGTTTCAACTTACTTACTCGATGGAGAGGAAAGTTCTCAGAAATCGTTTCATCGCCTCCTTAACGCAGCAAATGCTCGTCCTGATGGTTACAACATCGTNCTCCAAGGCGACGTTACTGGTCTGGCTCGAATGACNCCAATNGAACGACGAAAGGTTCTGGATGGAGTTGCTGGTGTTACGTCCTACGATGATGAGATTCGCAAAGCTAAGAAACAACAGGATAATGTTGACTCCTATCTAGAACGGATTGGAATGCTCCAAGAGGAACAACAAGTTCGCCTCAAGGAACTCTCTGAAGAACGTAAGATTGCAGTAAAAGCACAATCCATTACCGATGAACTNACNCTTTCNCGTTCTCAACGATATCAGGCGATGTATGCAAGTTTACAATTCGAACTCCAACACCAAATCGAAGAGCAACTCAGATATGTGGAAGAAGCAGCACTTCTCGAAGCAGAAGTCAAAGAAGGAAGTAAAACACTNGTTAAANTGGATGATCGGATTGGCGAAATTCAGAAACAAATCGATGCACTGCTCGGAGGNGANGGNAATGCCCTTTCNCAAGCAATTCACAGTTTACGAGTTCAAGTTGACAGGGATAAAGATCGCATTGAAGACGCGAAACAGGCCGATNTCGATGANAANGAGGAGCTNGAGATNTCNCTCGAGCGTTANAATGAAGCAGCAACAGCTCTANCNTCCTTGCTAACCGAGGTTCAAACCAGCAAAAATCAACTNGAAGAATGCGAACGNATGTTGNCGGAAGCCCAATCAGANGAAGATGAAGTCCGAGCACTCCTGGAAGGCTCTGGTAAAACCAATGCTGAACTCAACAGAGCNCTTGGAGATGCAATCGAAAATCTTGAGGAGGCCAAAAAAGCAGTNGCAGCGGCACAATCAGAAGTCGATAGNACTGCTGCCCAGGTTGAAATCATCGCNAACTCTCTTGGGAAAGAAGAAGAAAAATTCGAAGAATCCCGTCTCGAACTCGAAGAGAAAGAGGCNGAATTCAAGGCANTTAGTGGAACTGGTAAGAAAGTTGATCGCTCATCACTGACNCANGGAATAATCGATTCAGAAAATGCNGAATCCNGACTCCTTNAGGAAAATGCTGCNATTGAGCGAAGAATGACCGAAACAGAACGNCAACTCCGNTCCGCTNGAGCNGAACTTGAATCCAAATCCAANTCAAAAGGAATGGCAGGGGGCGCAGCAGCAGTAATCGGNGCCCGTGACCGNGGNGAACTTCGCGGCNTAATCGGNACAATCGCTGAATTGTGNGGCCCAATNAATGCTGAACATGAAACCGCCCTNGCAACAGCATTCGGTGGAGCNATGACTTCTGTTGTGGTTGATTCGGATCAAGTTGCAGCAGAAGCAATNCGCTGGCTTGCNCAACGAAAGGCAGGGAGNGCAACNTTCCTTCCNCTGAACAAATTAACCGCGAACNGAGCCGGTGGNAAAGCCATGATGGTTGCAAGAAAGCCCGGTGTTATTGGNTTCGCTTACGAACTTCTGGAATACGATCCAAGAATTGATGCTGCTATCAAATTCGCTCTTCGAAACACNCTTATTGTAGACAGCATGGAAATAGCCCGGCAAAACATGGGTGGAGTNCGCCTNGTAACAATGAGAGGCGATGTAACTGAAGCAGGAGGNGCTATGGTTGGNGGNTCTCGTGCACGTATGTCNGTTGGATTTGGNGGAGGAATCGCAGGNGCAAANGAAGTCGAGCGNCTCTCCTCNGAAATCGAGCGCCTNCGACTNATGTCNGATACAGTATCTGCNGCACTTATTGATGTGCGTGCGGAACAGAAATCNTTGCGGAACCAAATCAATGAACTCGCTAATGAAGAAGGTGCTCTCAAGCGAGAGACGCTNCGAGCAGAACTTTCAACGTTCAAGAAAACTCATGCNAAAATCGTTGGCGAAGTACGTCAATTGAAAGAACAACTCCAATCACTTGAAACGCTTGGAAGCGAGCAACTTGAGGCTCTCGATTCTGCAGAATGTGATGTGGCTGATGCGGAGATCATTCGCAANAATGCTCACNCTGCACTTGAGGATGCAAGTCCNCAGCACTTGAAAGATCGATTGCATGAATGNACTGTTAAACGAACCAAGGCCGAAGGAATTCGTTCGAATGCAGAAGTTACATTGAAAGGNGCATCAGAGCGTAAAGANTTACTTACAAACAGNGCTGAAGGTGAGAANGAACGTATTTCACAACTCGAATCAGCNCTTTCTACAAGGTCNGAAACNGTCATTCAGTTGAAAGAATCCATNCNAACAAATGGNCTTATTCTTGCTGAAAAGGAAGCTGAACGAGCCCAATATCTCGAAGAAAATAAGGGGCTTGAAGATGANCGATTAGAANTGGTTGAAGAGCGAGCNGGNCTNAATTCGTCTCTNACACAAAAGGCAAANCAAGCAAGAAGCCATCGNAATCTNTCNTCTGAATTNGAACGTACTATTCAACTAAAGCGACAGGAACTTCATGGTGTAGAAATGGANATGGGAGCAACTGGAATTGAGCCTGCTGAAGAAGGAGNAGTGCTCGATAATGTNGCNGATATTGATCGAAGAATTCGNAGACTTGAGCGACGATTGGAAGAGTTTGGAATGGTNAACATGCGCGCTATTGAGCAGTATGATGCTGTAGAAGAACGATTGAANGCCATGGAAGGNGANTTCAAGAAACTNNGAGATCGAAAGAAGCAANTGATCGAAGTTGCAGAACGATTAGAAGAACAACGCAAGGTACGANTGATTGCAGTACTCGAAAAGGTAAATGAGAATTTCAAGAAGGTGTACAAAGCTGTAAGTAATGGCGGTCGAGGTGAATTATATCTTGAAAACAAGGATGAACCATTCAANGGTGGTCTGGAACTCTGGGCTCAACCGAAAGGAAAGTCATCGAATGTTACTCGCCACCAATTGTCAGGAGGCGAGCAATCAGTTGCTGCATTAGCGCTCATCTTCGCAATTCAAGATTATGACCCTAGCCCGTTCTATTACTTCGATGAAGTAGACCAAAACCTGGACAGCGTCAATGCTGAATGTATTGCAAAGATGTGTCGAGAGCGCAGTAAGCGTGCGCAATTCATTATGGTCACACTCAGGAAGGTTTCACTCCAACTCGCAGATCACCATATTGGAATTACTCATGGTGGGGATGGATGCAGCCGTAGAATCGTTGATTTCGACCAAGAACAAGCAATTGCACTCGGAGAACAAGCGCTCAAGGAAGCAGAAACTGCCGCAGCAACCAATCAAAAGCGAGCCGAAGAAGAAGAAAAGGGTCTTGCAGAGATGCCAACAGTCCCAGAACCTCTCCCAGTACCGCAGAGCCTTGGAGGTCTGTTGAAGCACATGGTTGAGGATGAAAGTATTGCTTCTTTAACCGAACGAGCGATCGAAACAAATGAAGATATTGAAGAGCGTGCAAAACTCGTTGAATCAATCGCATCAATGGATGAAAAGGAACAGGAAGAGAACTCTATAGAAAAGGTTGAATGAGGCGATTTCGATGAGTCAAAAAGGTCTAGATCAATGGTTCCTGCGACAGGATGTTATTGATCAATTACTCCAAAGTGGAGATGATGATCTTGAAGGAATCAATGCTTATGCTGACCGAATTATGATGATTGCTCAGACGGAGGAAGCAGAGCATCAAACACTTGATGATCCATTTGACAGAAGTGTTGCTTTGGTTATGTCCTTAGTTGGTAGCGAAGGATTGGACGCCTGGAATATTGACTTGACGAGTTTTCTAAAACAGTTTACGAAGAGGGTGAAATCTCAAGCAAATGATTTGGATTTACCTGCATGTGGTCGACTCATTCGAATGGCTTGGGAAGTACTCCATCATCAAGCAGCCCTCCTTTTTGACCGCGTGCAATATCAGGATCAAGATGATGATTGGGGCGCAGACTTTGATTTTGGCTGGGAAGCCGAATACGACGATCATGAATTCCATTTCACAAATACTGTTCTTCAAGGAGATGCTGATGATGTCCTTGCTGGTCTCTTCGATGAACGTGTACGTCGAGATGAAGGCCGACCAGTTACATTGGGTGAACTTCTTTCAGCTCTAAAAGATGCAGCAGATGATGCTGATGCAATTAAACAACGCGAGGAAAATAGAGCAGCCCATGCTGTTGAATTAGAAGATATGCTTTCAAATGTCGGGGGTAGAATGCACAATGAAGATTTGGATGGCGATATTGAACGGTGTTGGACAGCACTTCGTCAAACAACTCAAGCATTAAAATCGAATAATGTGCCACTCTCAGAAGTAATGAATTCACTTAGACCAATCTTAGAGAATACGTTCGGAGTCATTCCCGAAGGATATGAAAAAGATGCGAAAGTGAGTTCCTTTATTGCAGGCTTATTCTTGACCCACAAAGGAATTGCTTCGATCACTCAAGGAAATGACATTACAGATGTCATAATGATCGAAGATCTCTGGCCCAACTTAACTAATTTCGTTGAAGTAATCGAGGCGAGCCAGGAAGAGGATGAAGTTTCTTTGACAAATCGCCAAGAAGCTAAAACTGGTTCAGTACTTCATGCTGAGCGCTTACAGATGAGAGCAGAGAAAGCACGTGAAGCAGAAGAGAAAAGACGCTTGAAGAAGGAAAAAGAAGAACTTCAAGAAGAAAATAAAATCAATGAAGATTTAGATTGGCTTGTCGAATGAGGTGATAACATGACAGAATTAGCATTAGAAACCCTCCTTGAAGCCACATTGTTTGGATCAGGTAAGTCGATGTCAGTCTCTGAACTTTCTGAGTCTCTTGGATACGAGCAGGATGAGATTACAGAATCTTTGGGCAATCTCCAGGCGACTATGAAGCGAAGAAGAGGTGGAGCACTACGTCTTGTCGAAATTGGTGGTAAATGGGCAATGGAGGTTCGTAATGAGGTTACACAACACCTTCCTGCGAGTACGAAGACTGATATGCCCAAGAAGTTGCTCAAAGCAGCTGCATTGATTGCGTATCACCAACCGATGCACCAATCCCGTCTCGTTGAATTGCTTGGCCAAAAAGCGTACGATTACGTACGAGAACTTGCTCAATACGGGATGATTCAAAGAAGAAAGGAAGGAAATACCCGCCGTTTAACGACCACTCGCCGTTTTTCAGAAGCCTTTGGTTGTCCTCATACGGACTTAAGGAAGGTAAGAAAATGGTTCAGAGAACAGGTTACGGACGCAGGACTCTTTGATGGGATGCAAGAAGTTGATGCATTACAAGAAGTTGGTGAAGATGGCCTTATTCAAGCCACGTTACCATTAGAAGAAGAGTGATTAAGCCCGATATTCTTCTAAGATCTCAGTGACCTTGGTTTGGGTAATTGGCCCCTCATGATCTATCAATAACTTTGCAACATCTTCTATTTCATTGCCCTCAGCACCAGCACTTACTGCCATATTTCGAGCATGAAGTCTCATGTGACCTTTTTGAATTCCACTCGTTGCAAGTGCTCTAAGTGCNCCTAAATTCTGCGCAAGGCCTGCTGCAGCCATCACNGANGCGAGTTCTTGTGCTGATTCAACACCAAGAATTTCTAGATTCGTTCGAGCAACAGGGTGCACCTTGGAGGCNCCTCCTACAATTCCAACCGCCATGGGTGTCTCGATAGAGCCAACAAGATTTCCATCTGAATCAAGTTCCCATCGAGTCATAGAACCATATTTGCCTTGTGAATAAGCAACATATGCATGACAACCTGCTTCAATTGCTCTCCAATCCTGGCCGCATGCTACAGCGACAGCAGATATTCCGTTCATGACGCCTTTATTGTGGGTTGCAGCTCTGTAAGGGTCTGCTACTGCAAAATGGTATGCTTCAAGTATACCTGAGATGATGCTTATGCCATCTTCTCTATCTCCAGCGTTACTGATCTCTTCAGGGGTAAACGTTGCTTTTACCCTTGCAAGTCTTTCTGTGGCTAGATTGGATAGGATTCGCAACAATGCTCTTCCTTTCGTAATTTGCTCGAGTTCTGGAGCAAGGAGCTCTGCCATTGTATTGACCGCATTTGCGCCCATAGCATCCCTGCAATCTACGTGGATGTGGACAATGAACATCTTCCCTGAAAGAGTTTCAATGCTTCGAGTCGAGATATCCTTACACCCTCCTCCAAGACGTATCATTGTAGAAGGGAGGCTGTTTGCTAAATTCATTAATGCATCTTTATTCTCAAGCACAGCTTGCTCTGCATCTTGATGATTGTCAATATCGAGCAGTTGAATTTGAGCAATCATCATTGGACCATCATTCGTAGATGTAAAGCCTCCATGCGCATGGCATCGTTTAGCCATATTTGAGGCCGCAGCCACAACGCTTGATTCTTCAAGACAAAATGGGATGACGTATTGCTTTTTATCGATAATAAAGTTCGTAGCAATACCTACTGGGAGCGACATAGTGCCTATGACATTCTCAATCATACGATCAGCAGCATTATCATCCAGTTCGCCATTATTTGCTAACGCAGCAATCTGTTCTGGGCTAAGGTTCGAACTTTGTGCGATAAGCTGACGTCGCTCATCAACAGTCAGTTTGTAGAATCCTTTCAAGCGGCTGTTATCGACAGGCATTGCTTCTCTCCTCGTACAAGCCAGATGTTCTTGAAACATCAACCAATCGGAACAAATTAACGCATCTAACGCTTTAATTAACGCGTTAAAAACCCGTTATATATGCGTTAATTGAAGGTATTTCGGTATTCTCGTTAATTGATTAACGTGTCATAACAGGTCTCCTCCTCTCTAAAATTTCATGAAAGGTCATATACCTGTTCGAAGTTGTTCGTACATGCGTACTGGAACTATTGATTTGCGTTTACCAAGTCTCCGAGAAGATCCATTTTCTCAAGGGCCGCTAGCATCAAAGGATTCTGAACTCCTCGTTGGAAGGCATTCGTACTTCGAAGAGATGCATAAGAACATACAATTCAAGTCTTCAAGAAGAATACTCCTTGTAGGCGAATATGGATCTGGGAAGACCTCATTTGTCAATTGTCTTGGTGGCAAGACGAATTTACACATACACGTGGACCGAATTGATACAATCAACCCGGGTCTAGAACTTCTTAGAGATATTTATTCGCAAGTTGTAAGTGCAACAGCACCAACAGATCATAAAAAACTTGAGCGAGAACTCGAAACCTCTCTCCACAGCAAACGCAATCATTTACCAGTGATTTCAGTGGATGCAGATATGGCTAATATCCCTTCTTTAGAGGCTTGTTTACTAGCTTCAGTGCCCTTTTTTGAACGCTTATCAGCATTGATTGTGGTAGCTGTTAGTCCAACTCAAAAGTCCCTCCTCTCAGAACAAATTAGAGAACGTTTTGAAATTAGAATGATGGAGGAACTCGATGTAGATAGTGTGAGAGCTCTCGTTGAACGTCGGATTGGAATGTATTCTAGTGAACCATATCAGATGACTGCAGAGGAGGCTGAGAAGGTACTCGCTGCGAGTAAGAATGGACATCCTGGTTCTATCATCAAGGTTCTACGCTCAGTAATTGATGGACAGATTTTACCTGATATTGTTCCAAATCAGATTTCAGAACCCCTGCTCAAAGAAGAATTGCTTGATACCACCTCAGAAGATCACGATATGAACCTNTTTACACAAGANGTTGAAGAAATCGAAGAGCAANCTATTGAACTTCCAAATGAGGTGGATGAGGGAGAAGCAGAAGGCCTTGATGAATGGAAAGACGGGCCTGGTATGTCAGGCGCAATAGGCTTCGACCTCAATCTTGAAATTCTGGAAGAACCAATAATCGAAGAGGAGGAAGAGGAACCAATTGCTGATACATACGTAACTGAAGATACTCTTCCATCCGTAGGTAGTTTTGGTGGNCTGAGNGATCGCTGGAAAGAGACCAGNCAATCAATAAAGTCAGCAGATGAGNCTGAAGGAGAGTATGAGCCAATGGATGAGGCGAATTCTTTGTGGATTAGTAAAGATCTACTAGACGTACAAGAAGCTCCTGTAATCGAACAATTCGAAGAAGAAGAACCGCCTCAAGGAGCTCATATAATGAATGAACAGTTTGAAACTCAAGGCCAGATTTTGGTTGATGATAACGATCCTCTCCAAAACGAATCGATGCTGAAAACACTCACGAATTTACTTTCTCAACTACTCTCGCCTTCCTCAAATCAGACCACTTCCAATAATCTCGCTGAAAATTTACAGGCTCTCTCTCGTCCTAAAATCGGCGAGAAAGCAGAGCATTCGCTAAACGTAATGGTTCTAACTTCATTGACAAAATCAGAAAGCATTGTTGTTTCGGTTGCACAACAAAGAACTGTATCGCCATCCGACAAATTGCTCTTGGAGAAATTAAACATTAAACGAGCAAGGCTTTCACAAATATGCAATAGACTACACAAAGCAGGTATTCTTGATGTAAGGATGGTTGGAAGGTCACGAATGTTCGGGCTAACTCGTACTGCTCTTGCCCAAATGATGGCATGGGGTCTTGTAGGAGGTGACGTTTGATGTCTTGGACAGTTTCATGGTCATGGCAAGCACCTTCACGGATCAGTGCGATAGCGTCCATAGATGGTCAACTGGCTGTAGCATATGGGCTTGATTTGGTTCTCTTTAATGAATCAAATGAGATTCAATGGAAACAGACAATGCCATTCAAAGTACATGCAATATGTAACGGAGAGGGTACGATTGGTATCTTGGCTGCACACGGATTTTATGTGCTAAAAACAGTTGATGGAACTATGTTGCATGAAGGAAGAAGCAGTCCAGGTGGATTTTTACACCTTCTTCATCGGCCAGGCGGAGGGTGGATTTTATCTGGAAGAGATGGCAATCTGCATCTGTTTGATTCAAATGGTAAGGGGATTCGTAGAATCTCCTCTGGAATTATCCGAAGACTTGTTGGGTGGCTAGATAGAGAACATTTGCTTTGGCAATCCTCTGAAGGAGTTATCTTGTGTGGGCAAATCGCAAATCAAGACAAACGTAGGATCATTGATACGACTGTTTGGAGTTGGACTTCCCTACTTAATGATGGACGATTACTTCTCTTGTCATCTGACGGTCAACTATGGGAAGGCACTCCACATCCATTTGGGTGGGATTCAATGAATCGGGTGGAAACAGACTCATTAGAGCCACTTATGGCCACTCGCGCAGGAGATGGATGGTGGGTGTTAGGAATCGAAGGGCACCTTGACCATCTTGCAAGTGCAGACGAACAATCGAGAATAGGTGATGGAATGAACCTAGGAGACTTACTTCTTAGATTAGGTCGTAATTCCATGATTACTGCACGTAGAGATGGATTAACAAGACGTTGGGTTGATCCAGCACTTGCAGAAGAAGAAAAACGACATAGGCATCGAGAAGCAGCTGACGCAAAACTTGCACGGAGTTGGGATGAGCGAAGGACATTATTCCAAAGAGCTCAATCTGCAGAGGATGAAGGTCGACTTTCACGAGCGATTGAATTGTACGAAACACTTGGTAGAAAAGATGACGTAAAGCGATTATTACGTCGACAAAAAGGAGGTGATTGAATGGATCCTGGTAAAACTCTAACCCAAGAACGGGTTGAACACTATCTTTCAATCACTCGCAAAGCTCGGCAAAAAGCATCACCTCTCGTTTCTGAAGGAAGCCCTGAAGCAGAAATGCTCAACACATTGTTATCAATGGCGGATGACTATTCATCTGATGCACAATATTTTCTGAAACAAGGTGATTTCATACGTGCTTTTGGAGCGATCAATTACGCACATGCATGGATTGATGCAGGCGTTAAGTTACGCCTACTAGATGGGCATGGTGATGACGTACTGTTCACGCTTCCATAGGTTCCGAAATCTGTTCATCAGAAATAGAACCCACAATTTCGTTGATGGCATCGATTCCACAAAGGATATCTTGAGCGCGTACCTGAGCAAGTCGCATAAATGGTTGAAGTGATTGTTCCAATTTGTATCTTAAGCGATACATGTGAGCAGGCCTCCCACGATTGGTTTGGGTAATAGCACTATGAATGATAAGGTTCATTTCACGAAGTTCATTAATCGCAATACTTACATCCGGTTGGCGTATATTGCACTTTGTTTGCAGATCTCTTGAAGTCGATGCTCCATGGTAATGAAGACATGTAAGGACTCGGGCGGTATGAGCTTGTATTCCAAGTTGAACAAGTTGTTCACAAAGTGTGTTGTGTAGGATTTGAGAAGGTTTGTTGATAGTAATGTGTTCATCCATGCCTACCCCATTGAGTTACCTTATTTTAACTTCTCACCTACATGCATCCAGAAGCGAATACATATAATGAAAAGACCTATTATAAACGGTAAAAGGCCTAAAAAAACAGCCATATATTCTATAGAGAAGTCACTAGACGCAGTTTTTTACGATTCATAACTTCAATAACATCAACACTTGATTCAAAGCATCTTCGCTTAAGATTCGCATCAACTGTTAGGAGAGGGATTTCATTTTTTTGTGCGTGATTCAAAAGTAAATCATCGGTATGTCCTGATTCTTCTTCAACAAGTGTTGATCGTTGGAGAAGAAGTTCGAGCATCAAGGTATTTCTCAGGCTCCGTTTTTCCTGAATTGTGGTGAGTTCGTCTAATACTGAAGGTAAGAGTATGAAATGTGGAGGCCCAACAATTGAAGATAATGCACTATCAATATTGAGGCCAGCATCGATGAGTGCAACCCAGCCACAAGCATCAATGAGCACATCGCCCATGACATCATCTCATTGGATGGTCCCGTGACCAATCAGTCTCCATCGTGCTCCAACTCTTCTTGAGAGTGAGACACGCTGGCCTTCATCTGCACATATTGGAAGTCGTAGGTGGAGCGTAGCCTTTCCTTTTTCAGCACCTTTAACAACTCCAACTGATGTTGAAGTTGCTACGTTTACCATCAACATTTCATTATTTCGAAGAGGATAAATCTTGTCAGCACCTTCTCCATCACCTGAAACCATTGCAGCCATGAGTTCAACCGAGATGGTGCATTCTGTTCGAATTGTTGGCAATTCTCCCTTCTTGGCAAGAACTTGTCCAGATAGATTATCAGCTGTTGTAATTGATGGATCGAGAAGAGTTCCGAGTCCACACAAACCGCCTGCCATCATGACATCGCGCTTTCCGCCTCCGCCTTGCATGCTTGTGATGGTTGTCTCAATAGGTTCCCATCTTGTTTTATTTCCTTGCTCGATTTTGCGTCCAGGACCGATGATGATTTCATCGCCCTCTTTGAATGCTCCTTCAACAATTGATCCTCCTATGACACCCCCAGTTAATTTAGCAGGACGGGTGCCTGGTCGATTAACGTCAAATGAGCGGGCAATATGCATGACTGCTCGTTCATCATCTTGACGATTTGGAGTTGGAATGGTTTGTTCAATCGCTTCGATGAGGACATCAAGATTAACGTCATGGTGAGCGGAAACAGGAATGATGGGTGCATTTTGAGCAATCGTTCCTTTCAAGAATTCGTTAATTTCTTTGTAAGATTCCATCGCCCGATCCTTCGTGACAAGATCAATCTTATTCTGAACGATGACGATATTTTTAATCCCTGCAATTTCCAGTGCCATGAGGTGTTCTCGTGTTTGTGGTTGAGGGCATGTTTCATTTGCTGCAACCATCAACATTGCACCATCCATAATTGATGCCCCAGTAATCATGATTGCCATGAGTGTCTCGTGACCTGGTGCATCAACAAAGGAAACAACTCGCTGAAGTTCAGAATCCACATCTTTGCCACCTTCAGGGCGACGGCCAGTAGCGTAATATTGCCCAGAATCAGTTTTGTAGAACGCAGTATCTGCATATCCTAGTTTGATTGAGATACCTCTGCGTCGCTCTTCTGAGTGCGTATCAGTCCAAACTCCAGAAAGAGCTTGTGTAAGAGTGGTTTTTCCGTGATCGACGTGTCCAACAAGGCCAATATTGACTTCAGGTTGGGATGGAAGCGTTCTTGCCATGCTTCCATTCCTCCTTATTCAACGATGACCCTCTCGGGTTTCACTCCGCAGGTGCTGCACCTTCGCCCGCACCGAGCAATGTGTCAAGTCCGATGTTTCCTGCATCGACAACTTTTAGGTTGATTTGACGTGTGTCTTGAGTAATTGTATTTCCACGGAATACTCTGCGCATTCGCATACCGTCTGGCTTGTAGCGGAAACGCTTCTTTTCGCCTTTCTTGGTTTTTGAGACAAGGTAATGTCCTTTGAAACCAGTTGAAGCAGTAACGAGAATTGCTTGTCGAGAACCACCCTCGAGATCACGACGCATTGGAGTACCAGTTTTGTCAGAGCCTCCAGTAATTTCGAGTTTGTAGCCAGTCAGAAGGGATTCTCCTTCGCCAACGAAAACACCTTCGATTACATCTCCGATTTTCTTACCGAGTAATTGAGCATGGTTTGTACCTGAAATAACCGTCTTGTATGACGGGGAGTATGTCTTTTCCTTACCACTGGATGTGGTCCGAGTCAACTTGGTTGTGGTGTCGTTGACCACTGCAACAAATGAGTTTCCTTCAGCCATTAAGCATTCCTCTAGCAACTTAGCGACAAACGACCCCTATTTAGCCTCACCGCATTGGATTCGTTCATCATCGATTCAGTTTTTTGACAACACGGCCTTCAATTCTGCCAGCAACATCCATTGGAAGGGCATGCGGCATGGAGATATGCGTCGTTCTCCCTCGCCCATCTCCAACAGTGTCCACGCGGGCATCAATGATGCTCAATTCTTCAATAATTTTCAGATATTTCCAGACGGTTGTATGGCTTCGAGGCTTCACTTCATATTCTTCGCAAACAACTGCATACATTGATTCGACATCTTTACTCGTCATGAATTCTGTCTTTCGAAGACGTCTACAAATTCCTAGAAGAACCAACATTGAGTGTCCCGATAATTCATCGAGAACATCTTCTGGCATTACTTGGGGTATGGATTTTGCACGTGTTTGTACATGCTCAGGTTCAAGCATGGATTTACCATCAGTTTCAGCATGTTCAACAGCACCATTGAGTAACTCTAGGATTTGACGAGCATCGCCAGAGGGAGCTGCAGACGTAGCAATGAGTTTGAGTATGTCCTCAGTCCAAGACTTTGGATTTAGGGCAGCTTCTGCTCGTTGGCGAGCAATCGCTAACAAACCTTCGTAATCGTACGAGGGAATAGGCAAGTGATTTGTGTGGCCGAAACGAGAGATGACAGCATTTTCGAGTACGTCGAGGACCTGTTCTTGACTGATTAGCATAAGCGATATGGTTCCGCTCCCTTCTTGATCTTCATCGATACGTAGGAGTTGGTAAATCAAATCATTTCCTGATTTTCTGAGGAGGTGGTCTACTTCATCGAGGACGATTATGAGGTGTCGTTCATTTGAGCGTAAGAGTCGTCGAAGGCTATTCAACAACTCGCCCATTGAGAGTCCTCTGTCTGGATGTCCAGGGTCCAAAGTCTGGACGATGCGCTGTGCAACACGTACATTTGTCGTCGCATTTCTACAATTAATGTGGACGCTTCTAATTTGGCGCTTATTTCTCAGGTGGTGTTCAATGTCTCGGCAAAAGGTCCTTGCAAGTAATGTTTTACCGCTGCCAACTGGTCCTGTAATGACTACGTTTGCACTAGAGTTGGGATGAGCAATCGAGTGAAATTTAGCAGCAAGATTACTTTGAATATCTTCCCTGCCGACCATTGTTTCTGGTATGAAATCAAAATACAGGGGCCCAGGGTCTAGAAGAATTAGACCCGAACCGATTCGATCAAGATAGTCGCTCATGCTGAATGGCTCTTGTCGCCAACCGTTCTTGAACACTCGCACTCAATCAGAATGAAAAATGCGGTCTCAAGGTATCTCGTCAAACTGATATCCCATTTCCCACTTCTTTTCACCAAGAGCTACTTCGAGTTCATATGGAGTGATCAGCGGCTTTGCATACTTCACTGCATCATCGATGGCAATACGTGGGCATGCCGTATTGACAAATGCGTCAACAGGGTAGAAGTCAATTAGTTCTGGACCGACATGTTCTAGCGCGAGAAGATATCCTTTCTTACCGTGTTTTTCGAGGAGTCTTTTCATTCGTAATGCAAGAGTGCGTCGCATTTGCCCAGGTTTCTCTCCAATCAGGATTCCAAATCTGGTTGCATCCATTGAGGACATAATCAGTCCAGATCGTTGTCGAAGAATGCGCTCAATACGTTCAAAGGACATTTCGATTGCATCGCCTGAATAAGGATCGAGCATAGCAAGTGGTTTTCCAGTGTGCAATACCAGGCCAATTGGGTGGAAATCTCCGCTTCCCAGGAAGAGGTAATGTCCAATTGTATCGTCATCCCCAGAATAATTGCAACCAAGAACTTGGCCAGGGAATGTTAAACGCGCCCCACCCATGGGTATTGTTACATCGTATCCTGCTTTTTCGAGACGATCATGGAAGTCAGGTAAAAGATGGAGGTGTTGGATACTTCCAACAAGACCTAACTTCGTGTCCTTGAGCGGAGTCATTCTTCCGACTGCGTCCATAAAACGTTCTTGAGCTTCTTCTTCTGAAAGTTCAGCATCGAGATTTTGATTTTCCATTCTTCCTTTAGCGATGGCGAGATGCTTGTTCAACATTGGAATAACCGGAGCCAAGTCAGGATCTCCATCATATGTCACGTCAATAAATTGAGTCGGCATACCGGAATCAATATTCATCTGAGAGTGACCCATATGAGCGACTAATTCAACCCCCATCATCTGCATTTTATTGTGAACAAGATCACATGCTCCATAACAAGGGTCAGCTGCCAGTACGACTTTTGCACTTGAAGCAGTTTCAATTTCGTCCATCATTTCTAATGCTTGCATTTTCAATCCTTCAGGAACTTGTAAGGCGACAAGTCGATGATCGTTTTCTTGAATTCGTCCAATCAGTTCATCAAGTTCGAAATCGTGTCTATTTAAGTCCATTATACCACCTCATCGAGAAGAACTATCTCTGCTCCTTCCATCGTTAAACGAACAATAGAGGAGATATCGATAGAAGGATATTTATTTTTGAGCATCTCAAGACCAGGACCTTTTTCGACAACAGCCACGATTGTTGTGACGTTTGCTCCTGCTTTTTCGACACCTTTGATGACTGCATCGAGTGTCCCTCCAGTCGAAAGAACATCATCGACAATGGCAATCGATTCTCCTGGTTTGATATCGTTGAGATACATACTTCCTTTGGAGTAACCAGTGTTCTGGTCGATTGTGATTTCGCCGTCAAGTCCGTATGAACGCTTCCTAGCAACAACTTGTGGCAAACCAGTTCGAAGCGATAATGACGAAGTGAGGGGCAATCCCATTGCCTCAATGCCAAGAAGCAAATCGATTTTATCCCACTGGACTGAATCAAAAACAAGGTCGACTACTGCTTGAAAAACATCCGCTTCTAATCGAGGAACACCATCGGTAAGAGGGTGGATAAAGTAGGGGTAATCACCCTTCCAAACGACAGGTGCCTCCTTGAGTGAGGCATTCAATCGTTGAATAGGATCGAACATGATTCCACGTCGTTTCTCAAATTTCAGAAAGATACTCGACGTATTCATCTGGTTCGAGTAGATTCTCCATATCCAATTGGAATGGTTGTAGGACAAGAATCCAGCCCAAATCATATGCAGATTCATTGACGAGATCTGGATTGATTTCAACTTCTCCGTTTACTTCAGTAATTGTTCCTGAAAATGGAGCGCTAAAAGCTATTTTTTCTTCAGAAGTCCACAACGAGAACATGTCTTGTCCCTCATCAACGACCGTTTCGGCCTGAGGAAGAATGACCCGGAGGACTTCGCCAATTTCTACTCCGAGAAATTCGCTAATGCCGACCATGATCTTCTCATCATCTTTTTCTTGGTACCATAAATGGTCAATCGAATATTTACGATTGTGGGCTATGTTAAATTCAACGACTTCTTCATCCAAGTCACGTCACCTA
>NHFS02000032.1 GCA_002171315.2 Euryarchaeota archaeon TMED117
CTGGATTGATTTGGGCGATTGGGGTAGTCTGGATATCCTTCCGGCCTTCGGAGCCGGGGACGTGGGTTCGAATCCTGCATCGCCCGCTCTCAACAGCATTACTGCAAGGGCGTAAGCGCCCATACAGAAACGGTCTCATCCCCCCATTGTTCGTTACGAACAAAGGCAAGTCCTGAATTGGATAAGACCTCATCATCAATATTGGAAGCGATTGGTTGTTGATGAATCACATCGCTTTGAACCAGATAAAACTCATCGACCAATCCTTCAGCAAGGAAGGCATGAACTGTTTTTGGGCCTCCTTCTACAAGAATCCGTTGACACTCTAAATCCCCCAATCGATTCAGAAGTGGAATCAATCCAGTAAAATCAGAACCGATGCGCAATGTTTCATGGTCATCACTGTATACGATTGAATCAGAATTGGTTCGCTCATTCGGATCGAGAACAACTCGTAGTGGTTGTCGCTCTGTTTCGACTCTTCGAACTGTTAGTGAAGGATTGTCTCGTTGTATGGTCTCAGCACCGACCAAGATTGCATCGCAATCCATTCGTAAACGATGAACTTCATCCAAGCACCCTTCACTTGTGAATCGTTGTGCTTGTTCTGAGCGATCATCAACAGAGCCATTTGCATCAACAGCCATTTTGACAGTGACCAATGGCCTTCGATTCTCGCACCAATGGAGAAATGGCTTCATTTGTTGACGGGCTTCCTTCTCAAGCAACCCAGTCTTGACATTGACTCCAGCTTTTTCGAGAACACCAATACCCTCGCCCCGAACTGTAGGATTTGGGTCATGGTGGGCAATNACGACGTTCTTGACACCTGACCAAAGCAATGCTTCGGTACACGGCGGCGTTCTGCCATAATGATTGCAAGGTTCGAGTGTGATGTAGGCGGTTGCTCCATTTGGCGACTTTCCTTTTGCTTCTGCATCGTGGATGGCCATTTGTTCAGCATGCAATCCTCCAAGATGATCNTGCCAACCTTCTGCAATGATTTCGCCATCTTTTACTAGGACACAGCCGACAAGCGGGTTTGGACTAACTTTACCTCTGCCTCGTTCAGCCACAACAAGGGCTCTGTGCATGAATTCGACTTCAGATTCTGACCAATTCATCATGACCCTCCATCACAGCCCAGAAGCCATCTCTTCATGAGTGCTTGGTTTACTCCCTAAAATGGGGAAGAGTTCATGCGGAGGAGTTCTTGTCCCAAAACATGGCCTCTGCAGACGGTGAGACTTCNAACAATTCAAACACACCTTCAGTCATTGATTTCCAACCCGATATGGGGAGTAAAAAGCGGAAAGGTTTGCATCGACCAATGCCTGCTCAAGTCTTTATCAAGCCCNCAAATGATGGAACGAAACCATCCAAAGTCTTCATGCTCGTCAATCCTTATTCGGGAAAAAAGAAGGGATTGAAGGTTGCTGAAGCAGCGAAACAACTGCTTGAAGCCTCAGAGATTGAAGTTGAAATGCACTTGTCTCAACACTCTGGTCATCTTGTCGACATCGCTTCCTCATTGGATGTTCAGCCCGATCAAGCCATNGCTGTTGTAGGAGGAGATGGAAGTCTCTCAGAGAGTATTACTGGNTGGATGATGCAATCAAAAGACAACTCAACGATTCGGTTTGGTTTGATTCCGGCAGGAACTGGGAATTCACAAGCGCATGATTTAGGAATCAAGAGTATGGAAGATGCAGTTTCAAGAATCGTCAACGGAGCAACGCAATCCATCGACCTTGCACGAGTTGAATTGACAGAAGGGCTTCCTGGTAATACCAAAGGACAGATGATTCGATACAGCCACAATTTGGTCACATGGGGCCTTGGTGTTGATTCTACAATCAAGGCTGAGAAAATGCGTTGGATGGGAAGCATTCGATACGATGTCGGAATTCTCATGGCGATCATGGCCAATAATCGAAGACATGCAAGCCTCTACTTAGANGGNCATAAGATGGAAGATGATTTCACATTGTTCTTAATTCAGAACAGTCAAACTGGTGGTTCACTCCTACCGCTTGCTCCAGGAGCTTCTCTCGATGATGGATTAATGGACATTGGAATCTTGAAAAAGATGACGCGGAGAGATATTCTGAAGGCATTTGGACTTCTCAAGAAAGAAGGTCGTCACGTCTTCCACCCACGAGTCGACTATCATCAGTTCAAAGAATTACGAATTGAAACACCTGAGCCTACAGCGATCAACATCGATGGAGAAAACATTGGCTCAACACCACTTTCAATGGAAGTTCTTTCTTCTGAAGTACAAGTGTTCCATTGAAGCAATGGGTTTTCAGAAACTGAAATCAGAGAATTCTTCCTCTTCATCCCAAGTGTTTTTGGTTTCCTCAACTGGTTCNGGTTCTGGCTCAGGTTCAGCCTTCTTCACCGCTCTTCGACGGCGAACCTTTGGTTTCGCCTCTGTTTCAGGCTCAGCGCGTGCTGGAGGTGATCGGGATGATGGAACGCTTGTTGGAGCTGAAGAAGATGTTGGAACGGAACTGCTTCCGAAGGTAGAGGTTGGTGGGACAAAGGATTCTGTATTCTTGATTTGTTTCTCAACACGCTTCGCATCTTCTGATTCAACAACCGAACTACCGGATCCGAATTCAGATTTTGAAGGGCCCGAATCAGAACTTCCGCTCAAAGCACTGTCAATACTGAAAGAGCCGAATCCATCGTCTTCGTCTTTGTTCTTATTTTTCTTTGCAGGCGGCGGCGATCTGCTCTTCTTTTGTTGTTCGTTACGACGCTGATCGGGTGTTATCATGCCAGCATCTTTCGCGTCCTTGACATCTCTTTGGACTTGAGCAGCTTTCTCGACACCTTCCTTTCCAAGAAGTGTCAATGCAATGCTTCGAGCACTCATACTGACGCGCATGGATGAATACATGTAGGCTCCAACACCACCGCCAATACCGACAATGAGGAGGAATAAAATGAATCCAGTACGGCCAAGGAACGGTACATCTCCAAAGACGTATTCGTCGTCTGCTTCACCGTTTATGCTCACAGTTGAATCTTCAAATTCGATTTCAGTAACGAGGAAGAACAGTTGATTCACGTTGAAACTTCCGGCTGTAGCAACACAGTCGTTGGTTACGCCGACATCACGATTGTTTCCACCTTGGGGATTTTGCGCAAGGACAGGACCATCGACGAGATAACCTGAGATTCGAACTGCTTGGTGGAATTGACCGAGTGAAGCAATTCCATCGTTGATGTTTTCACTTGCAGGGATGAGGCCTAGAACAAACCATTTCGAATCGGAATCACCATCGACACTGTCCAAATCAACAGTCCCTTGCCCTGTCTTTGGCTGGACTGGGACGTCCCATTCTTTGACTTCAATTCGCTCACCTGCACCAGAAAGGACATTCTTCGCATCGGTGAATGACATCTCTTGTATTGCTACAGCTGCAGTTGTTGCAAATGTTAGATTATTGTTGTTGAGATCAGAGTTGTGAGAGTCGTAGATTATGCTTGCACTCATGTACCCTTCAAACTTGATTTTTCCACCTTTATCAGCCCCAACTTGTCCGTCAAGACAACCACGTTCTGTGTAGGTNTTGGTGATGGTTTCATCACCGAGTTTGGANNTNAATNNGAANGTCCCNTCACCNTTNCGNTNAACNTCAATCGANTCGCCCCATTCGGGTGCTACAGGTGCTAAACACCCTGCAAGAACAAACAGAGAAGCGAGAAGTAAGCCCAGCAACCCTNGGCGCATGAAAGGTACAGAGAGGGTATAGTTTGTGAATGCTTCTCCTAAATTGGATGGNGGCGCGGCGAGAGGGATTCGAACCCCCGAGTCATCNGACACCGGATTTCAAATCCGGCGCAATACCAGGCTATGCGATCGCCGCANTGNTTTGGCCACAACTCCCCCTATCAAACTCTTTTCCCTTGAAATCATTCAGATTTCGCACGNAGCGAGATTGCAGCCATGGAGATCATGACCACTGAAAGGATGANGCCAANNGAAGGAATCCCTTCNGATTCNATTTCAATAAGNCCTTCTTTTTCAGCGAGTGTNACGATGTCNTCAACGAANTCTTCGGGAAGCCACTTGTCACTAAGCCAAGAGACTCGAGGCTTCTTNTCNTCATCNAGNATGTANGTNATGGTTGANTGNCCAACNGTNTANTCAGGNTCTTCTGAGATGATTTGAACNCAACGNAACATATCGTCTTCAGCCCATTCATAGCCTGCATCACACATNCAGTGGGCATTCTGNCCTGANCCCATAATCCANCCATNNCCNCTGCATTCNGTNGCTTCAATNGTTGCNAANCCAGGNGCNGGNATAGCNCTGTTATCTGTTGAAACTGNTCGGNGCCCANGCGATGGTCATNGGATCATCNANAAGATCCATGCCNANTTGTGAATCCTCCCANGTCATGTTCGTTTGATTCCAAGTATGAAGTTCCCACCACCAACTCCAATCTGCNGGAGCNGANANGCCATTGATGCTGTNNAGGAANTGTCCANANCTGCTNTCNGAAATATNNACATCGATTNCAGCGCCATCAAATGCACCTTGAGTAAGATGATATCCAGTAAAGTTTGGAANGCTTGTAAAAGCAGTNGTATTGTCTGGGAAGACAACTTGAACGGAAGGGTCTTCGCCCACAGGAGCCATCAGCAGAGACGCATTCGCCTGTGATGAGAACCAGGCAATATGTTGCTCTTCAAGAGCATTAACTGAATCNACTCCAACAGGAGAATCTTCCCAGCCTTCGCTTGTCTCATTGAACACTTTCAAGCTCCACCACCAACTCCAATCCTCTGGAGAATCGTATCCGTTGATTCCGTTAACCATGGTTCCAAACTGAGACTCAGATGTATTGAGAGACCAACCAGCTTCATCGGCTGCTGCTGTTGTTAATGTCATTCCAGTAGGGAGGAACATCAATTCCATACTTGTTCCATTTTCATTTGTGTACACAACACTGGAGTTGTGTATTTGGCCATCCATATCGCTCATGTTGTCATCATGAGGGTCGGTAACAATCTCTTGGACAGCCATACCGAATCGAGACCAAACATCAGCAAGTTCTGTACTATTGCCTGTAAGATGCGGCCATTCAACGCCATGGAGACTCATGTAATCATTCATCACTTCAGGAGTATCATGTCGAGGATCAAGGGTAATTGAAACGAAGCCAACATCATCTGCAATTTCATCAGGAATCTGCTGTTGTACCATCTTCAAGTTTTGAGTAATGATTGGGCAAACATCAGTACATCGTGTGAAGAAGAANGAGACGACGACGATATCNTCGGTTATGTCAGAGAACTTCATTTCCGAATTGTTCTCATCTGTAAGCGTAAAATTGCCTACGCTTGAGGTTGTTAATTGAAATCCATTGAACGCAGAGGCAGGTACGCTTACGAGGGTAACGGATAACAGCAAGGCTACGAGAAATAANGCAATTCGTCTCATGTAATCGACTCAACGTTCTGTNGCGTATTGNTCTCCCCAATCTGGAGTACACCAGCCAGGAAGGCCATTTACGCCTTCAGGATTGGATAGACCAATACCCCAAAGCATCAANAGNACGAATAAAGTTGGGAATAATGCGACTCGAAGGTATATTTTCGGGTCATCCCAAAGGTGCATGAAGAAAGCGCCGATACCGAATCCTTTGATGATTCCAACGACGATAAGAATACCCCAAACGACATACATAGAGACACGAATGTCTGTTCCAGGATACTCTTCGAAGAAAACTGCGCCTACTTCAAACAGTGTGAAAAACATCAGAATGATGAAATTCCAGAAGTAAATGTCTTTGCCCATAATTAATTTGTGTTCTCCCATAGTTTCACCTCAGTACAGATAGAATGCTGGGAAGATAACAACCCAAGCCAGATCAACAAAGTGCCAGTAGAGACCGAAGTACTCGATACCCTGTGCATTGTCTTCGTCCCATTCGACGGTATCAGCCTTGAAGATCATGTAGAGCATGATCAACAATCCTGCAAAGACGTGGACACCGTGTGCGCCAGTAGCCACGTAGAAAATTGAACCTTCTTGACTTGCGACAGTGAATCCTTCTGCGATGAGATGGCTCCACTCAACCAACTTCAGCACAATGAACATTGTACCAAGAGCGAGAGTAACAATCAGATAGTTACGGATTGCACTCTTCTTGTCTGGCATGATTTTGCCCATGAAGCCGGATGGTACCTTGTANTCATGAGACTTCGCAATCTTCAGAGCCAGAACGATGGTGTATGAAGAGATGATCAGTGCGAATGTGTTTACAGCACCAGGAAGCAATGTCCAGAAGTCACCTGTTCCTACTGCGCCACCAGGGCGTAGGTAGTCGGATGCGGTCAGAGCGTANTCCGGGTGAGCGATGTGAGTATCGAAGACTTGGATGACGCCTTGGTCGTTCCTGATTTCTCGACAGGTACCCTCATCAAATGCCCACTTTGTGCACCATTCGGTTCTCATACGTAGGTATGAGGAGAAGAATGTAGCGAAGACCATGACTTCAGACATCAAGAAGACCCAGATACCAGCCTTACGGATGTGTTGCCCAACGAATGGATCAGATGTTGCAATTTGCTCACCATATCCCTTGAATGGAAGATCCTCTCTCCACCAGTTCGCGATACCGATGGTAATGATCGTCAATCCAATCATTCCAACAGAGAGATCTGAAATGGCACCAGACCCGCTTCCCAGCATGAGGGAATGGAGTCCATCAGCAAAGTCAGGGAATCCAATAAGGAACAGCATACAACCGAATGCAAAGATGATTGGAGATGCAGATCCATGATGTTCTTCATGACCGTGGTGATCATCGTGATGTTCTTCATCAGGNTGTGCTGAATTGAGTACGCCACTGATNNCAAGGAATGCAGTGAAGGTAATCGAAACGAAAAGCAACGTCAATCCTGCAACTCGATAAGTGAGATAGGAAAGGTGAGCATCAATCTCGCCATTGTGGGCCTTTTCCTTTGCAATGTATAATGGCTCACTTTTGTTATCGCTTTGAATAGAGTCNCTTGCAACAGCATTTTCCCACTCCTCTTTAGCGGCATCGTAGTGAGCTTCCTCTTCGTCCCAAGTCGTTTCTTTCATACCAGCAACAACAACGCCAAGACCGACGAATGATGCAATACCGAGACCGAGAATGATACCTGCCATGAGCAGTGCTCTCATCCAAATAGCGTTCTTTACATCACTGTGTCCTCCGCCACTCATGAGCTCACCTCCGTTGCTTCATCAGTAGGGTCGAGAATAACCGAACTCGCTGGTTTCTTCTTCTTCCCTTTCCATAACTTGTCCTTGATTGAATCTTCAGCATCGTCATGATGTCCGTAGATTTCGTTCATGTCACGTTGTGTTGGAATGACGTGGAAGGAAGGCGTTGGTGGTGGTGAAGTGGTCGACCATTCGAGAGACCATCCGCCCCACGGATCTTTTCCAACCTTCTCGCCATTACGGCCAGAGTAGATGATGTTCCATACGAGGAGGAGTTGGCTAATTCCGAAGATGAATGCAAAGATGGTGATTGCCATGTTGTACTCAGCAAAGCCACTTTCGACAGTGTAGGAGTGTGTTCGTCGAGGCATTCCTTGGATACCCAAAGCGTGCATAGGCCAGAACGCAGCGTTGTAAGAAGCGAATCCAATCAAGAAGTGCCAAAGACCGAGTGTCTCGTTGAGTTTACGTCCAGTCGCCTTAGGGTACCAGTAGTAAATTCCGGAGAACAGAGCGAAGACAGTACCGCCGATGAACACATAGTGGAAGTGAGCAACGACGAAGTACGAATCGTGGAAGTGCGTGTCAAGACCTGCAACAGGGAAGAACATACCAGAGATACCACCGAGTGTGAAGGTGATAAGGAATCCAAGAGACCAGAGCGTGTGCGTCTTCATGACAAGAGAACCGCCCCAAAGCGTCATCAGCCAGTTGAAGATCTTCGCCCCAGTTGGAATCGCTACAGCCATGGTTGTAATCATGAATGCAGCTCTCCAGAACGGATCCATACCAGATGTGAGCATGTGGTGTCCCCAAACAATGAATCCAACAACACCGATTCCGGCCATAGCGAATACCATTGACTTGTAACCAAAGATGGAACGTCGTGCGCTTGTTGCAAGAACTTCCGATACGATACCGAACGCAGGAATAATCACCACGTATACTTCAGGATGCCCGAAGAACCAGAACAGGTGCTGGAATAGCAAGGGATCTCCTCCGCTGGTGAAGAACGTCGAACCTATCGTATGGTCAAACACGAGGAAGGCTACACCGATAATCAATGCAGGAAGGGACATGAAGAGCATGAAGACACTCACGAACGCTGACCATGTGAACAGGGGCATCTTCATCCAAGTGATTCCTGGAGCACGCATGGTGAACACTGTGGTAATGAAATTGACGCCACCAAGCGTAGAGGATGCACCGAGCATCATCATTCCTGCAAGGAACGCAGTCGCACCAGCGTTGGCGCCGTAATCACCAGCATCACTTAGGGACGAATATGGAGGGTACATAACCCACGTAATGTCCGCACCTTCTCCAGACCAAATACCAGAGAAGATCAGAGGTGTTGAGAAGACCAAGAGCCACAATCCCATTGCGTTAATTCGAGGGAATGCTAGATCCTTTGCTCCAATTTGCAGAGGGAGTACGTAGTTCAGGAAACCAGCAATCATTGGCATAGCGCCAAGGAAAATCATGGTTGTTCCGTGAAGTGTAAAGAATGAGTTGTATTCTTGTTGTGTCAAGAAATCATTTTCTGGCAAAGCCAATTGAATTCTGAACAGAAGTGCCAAGACACCACCGACGAGGAAGAAGAAGAATCCAAACAGGAAGTAAAGGATACCGACTTCTTTGTGGTCAGTTGTGGTCAACCAAGGCTTGAGGTAGCCCCAGAAGTTTCCGATGGTGAATGTCTCAGGGTTGCGTCGATAAAAGACCCACATTGTCCCAAGAAGAATGATTGAGAGAGCCAATCCAATAGCGGTCAAAAGAATGACCAATGGAGGTGCTGTCGGAGCCTGAGCTTCTGCATTCAATCCAGGAACAACAACGCTCTTGATGTTCCAGTAATCGTTGCCTGCGCCATCTCCGCTACCAGTAGCGCCGCCGCTGACTGCACCGCCGCTGACTTTATTTCCAATGATGGTGATTTCAGTCGTGTCGGTGTCGCTTCCAGGCGCAGTGAATTCAAAATCCCATGAATCGAATTTGTTCCCGTCATCAGTGTGTGTGAGCCCACCATCGATTATTTGGCTGTAGGATTCATCAACAGTTGTGACGCTTCCGCCACCTTCGACGAGAATACGGAACCCGCCTTGAACACCACTCCACCCTTCTGCAGGATCTTTATTGCCGTAGTATGTCATATCGTCGTTAACGAGTGTGATTGTGAATGTGTAGGTTTCACTTGCGTTGAAAACTTCAGGCAACCCTTCAACGAGGATTGTTGTTGAACCATCGTTACCTCCGGCGTGACATGAACATCCAGCATTTGCTCCTTGCCCAATACCTCCGGGCATGGCACTGAATTGTGGGATGAGCATCAATGAGGCGATAACAAGCCCGAGAAGTGCAATCGTGCGTCGTTGCATCACATTCCGCCTCCATCGTAGTTGCTTGCTGAACTTGAACCACTCTTCTTGACTCCAGTATCCAAGTCGCAGGTCATTCCCTCGCGGGCGACAACCATCACTTCACCGGTCATGATCGAGTGTTGCATTCCACAGTATTCAGCACAGCGGATTGGGAATGTGCCAGTGTCATCGGGAATGAATCCAATTGTTGTTCCACTTTCCAATCCAGGCACGAAGTCTTCCTTCATTCCCCATTCTGGGAGCCAGAAAGCGTGTTGAACACCAACGTTTCGAGTGTCAGATGGGTCAACTGGTAAAGAGTGCATGTTGGCTATGATGACCTCGTCACAGGGGATGATCATCGGGTTTGATGGCGTGATCAGTTTGTGGCCGATAGGGATGTGTTCCCATGTGTGGAGGAGTACGCCGTCAGCGTCGTAGACCTTGACATGATTGTGTTGATACGGACTGTATTCTGTATTCGTCAACGCCCTTATGTCTGTGCCATTGAAGAAGAGTTCACTCTCAAGAGCTCCAATTTTCACTTCAATCGAAGAAGCGGCCGTCGTTGGATCGGCAGTGACTTGCAGTGATGATGTTGCCGAGTCCCAAACAACCTCAATTCCAGTATCTGTATCTTCCCAAGTGAGCGATTCCTCATAGACGAATTCGAAATACCATTGGTAAGCATTGACTGTGATGTCAAAGGTTTCTCCCTCTTCGTCAAAGTTCCAAACAGCAGAATTTGAACCAAGTGCCATGACTGTAAGCCAGACAACGAGAACGGTTGGCAGGAGGTAGAACATCAGCTCCAAGGGAGTGTTATGCCGGTCGACAGGGAACGCCCCAACTTCGATGTGGTCGATATCAGTTGTATCGGGTTCAACACCGTCGCGATATCTCAATATTGCTGTAAACAGCCAACCGAATGTGAATATGGCGACAAGAATCGACCAGAACATGAATTTGTCGTAAAGGACGTAGAAAACGGTATCTTCCGCTGGCATGGTACCACCCTGATTAAACGGGCGGTAANGCCTACTTTAAGCNTTGGCGTAAAGCAAGCACCAGATTGAAATTCTTTCCTCNNNTTTTCTTTCATATGAACGTATGTTCTCNNCCTTTGAANCAATACGTTTATTGAAAAACCTAAACCACTGACNTGNNANCAGGCCAGTAGGCNTTNAAGAGGNNTTTNGAGATGAATAATTCACCNAANACCATCGAACGTTTTCAGAAAGCTGGAAAGGCNCTTGGAACAGCTCGGTTACGAAACCGNGATGAAGNATTTGCCATNATTNTNGAAGGTCCCCGNGACAAAATNGCNCTNAAACGTCTCGGGTTTACAGGACCNCTCGAAGTNGTNAACAGAGGATGGGGAATGGANCGNTTNGTTGCGTNTTTGTATGAAACATACGGAACTCGAACNAACGATGGAAAAGCCACTATGACACTTCTCATGGATTGGGATCGAACNGGCGGNAGATTGCAATCAAATNTACGTCGGAGACTCGAATCCTTTGATGTTCAAATCGATGAAGAATTACGNCGNGTCCTCATGAAGACNCTGAAACCCGAAACCCGCGTCGTCGAGAGNCTTGGNGGNCTTGCAGGAGCACTCATGCCCTACATGGGGGGCGACGAACCCTTAACATCNGATTCATAGAATTCAAGGTTGAAGTTCAAATACTGTGCNAGNNGAANNATNACCATGGGGCTTNTGAGGAATTATCGGTGGTTGAAANNCCGAGANNTCAAACCGTANCCNAAACCAGATTTCGCNAAANTAGCAGCAACAAAATCTGAACTTGATCTACTTGATTACATTCGAAAAATCAACGGTGTTGTGGAGGCATTCCATTCCTCTCGAATCAACCAAATCACCACAGGAAGGAGCCGTAGAGAGGCTGATGTCATCGTNCTCATGAACGATAGAATTGTCTTTATCGAAGTCAAGAATTACAAAGGCGACATCACAATGCAGGACCATGTACTGTANCAAAACGGGCAATCAAGAGGATGGACATTTGCNAAACTCGAAGANGCAGTNGGTCGATTCCGAGAGATTTCTCGAGAGGTGGGTATTGTTCTCGAGAGTGATGTTATTGAGACGGTTTTGGCTTGTGTTGGAAATGGTGAAGTCAANGAATCTGTTCAACCTAAGGCAATAACGGGTTCATTTGTAGCCGACTCGAAAGAGAAGGTGAAAGANATCNTATGCCAACCGCGTGAACATTTCGAAGAATTTGATTCGGANACGANCAAAGCACTGAATACACTTCTTTCCATGTTTGGAACNTGGGACAGCATCCAATTTCCGAATGAAGCAAGACACGAAGGCGACCTTACATCACCNCGAATTATTCGAGAGTGGAGAGTCAAGTATCGCGAATTACGTATCATCAATGCGCGCGGNTGGTGGTCAACCCTGTTCAAAGGNCCAAAATTCACAGGAGAACTCATCCCACGACAGGGCGATCGAATCGAAGTTATCGATTTGGANTANGAGGATTTAGTTGGATTACATAATCCTCATGAAATGAATGANGAAGAACATCCATACGAGGATCTTGCCACGATCACATTTGGATATACTGAACTCCANGACTGGTCAAAGGTTCAACTGATAACGAAGCAGAAAGCNAAAGCAAGTGAAGCCAANGAGGCTGCTGAATCCACAGCTCCACAAGAAGGAGATATTGTACGNCANGCAAGAGTCATCNATCATCTCACTGGAGAAAATGAAGGCATNGTCTTNCGCTTGAATAAGAAGATTACAGGCGTCTACTGGCGCAATAAAATGACAGAAATGGAATGGACGCTAAAGGATGCGACCATGGCAGTGAACTCAGCTCATGATGTGGAAATCACATCNAGNAGATATGTCAAGAGCAAAAAGCGCTGGNNNATACAAGTCAAGACNGTTGANTAAGNGGTTCTCAAACCACAGGTGGTAGCACTCTACCATCTTCCTTCACCGTATTGAGNACAACTTGAGTAAATGAACGCTGTACGCCTTTGAGNGTGAANACAGTCTTGGTNAAATCATCCAAATCCTTTCTGCTTTGAACNCGTGCGAGAACCATCGAATCGTAGTCNCCNGTTACGTCGTAAACAGCAAAGACTCGNGGGTCTGCAGCAATGTTTTGTTGAACGTTGATCATCGAACCTTTTTCGATTCGNAATCCAGTAATAACCGTCATNGTCCAACCGATNCTTTCAGGCTCNAAGAGGACNGTNTATCCTTTGATGACACCGAGNTNTTCCAATCGACGGAGTCGATTGGTGATGGTCCCTTGTGCAACTCCTATCCTNTGAGCAAGGCCTCGTTGGCTGATNCGTGCATCTTCAAGCAGAACAGNNAGGAGCCTTCGGTCGGTATCATCGAGTTGCATAGTTGGCCGTTATCAGGCTTCGACTTCAACGCTTCGTTCCTCGTCTTTGCGACCNGGTAGACGAATGTTTTGCGTCCATCCACCAAGACTCTCNACATCCATTTTNANGAGAATAAGNAGTCCTTGTTGATGCCACTTTTTGAGACGTACTTCGAATGTAAATGCTTCACCTGGCTCGATTTTACTTCGCTTAACGCCTCCACGCATGNTCCAAGGAGCAATCGCTTCACAGCCTTCAGTCGTNATCAATTTCTTTTTTGCNAGAATCTCNATAAGGACNACAGGATCTTTCGAATCNTTCCATAACGCCCNTATTTCTGGTAGCCCATGTTCTT
Organism: Euryarchaeota archaeon TMED117; assembly: GCA_002171315.2. Taxonomy (GTDB): domain Archaea; phylum Thermoplasmatota; class Poseidoniia; order Poseidoniales; family Poseidoniaceae; genus MGIIa-L2. The sequence continues at coordinate 13,325 of NHFS02000032.1, forward strand.
GATTGAGCGAGCCNCGAATNACTGANCCGATGATGAANGCAGCNACGATNATCATTGCAAGCGGTGGCAGATGGTCGAGAACGGTGAGGTCTTNTGTGGAAGTTGGAACCGATGTTTCGTACATGGCAATAACNCCNGGTTGACCNGTNGCATTGTCTTCAGCTCCCAGAACAACGAAGATNACGCGCCATCCATATGCTTCTTCTGAAAGNTCAACACCTGCTGCTGAAAGATGCTCATAGGAGATTTCAACATCGACCGCTGAGGAGTTGTTCGCCTTGGTAAAGAAACCAACATCNGAGGTCATATCGCGNACCAATGAAGGGAGTTCTCTNCCATGTTGATCTGTTGCATCACGTTCNATAAACAGAATTTGCATCAAAGCATCATCACGTAGTTCAACCGTTGGTGTNAAGGTCANGTTCGCAACGAAGTAGTATTGGTCCTCATAATCTGAACGAATCGATAATGTTCCNGTTAAGTCGACAAGGTGCTGACGTGTATCTTCGCCATTTCCATTGATGAGCGAGGCTGTTTGATCAAGCTCAATCCCGTTTGTTCCAGCGCGTAGATTNGCATCATCATCTGGCCAATCCGATCCCGTCGTTTCACTATGNCTCCACCAGTTGACAACAACATCGCCATCATTTGTTGCATTGCAATCNTNGCATTGCATCANTTGGTCAGGAAAGTGTTCAACGTATCGATGTTCGACATCTGTTTGTTCTCCNAGNTNCCATTCCANATGCAAACTGGTTGATGCGGANGCCAACGGTAGNANGAGGACAAGAGCAAACAAAANCCAACGCTTCATTCCTCTTCCTCCATTCCCAAACGAATCTCGAGTAATCGACGCTCAGCCTTATCGAGCATTAAGGTGATTCGAGTTCCGCACCATGCAGATCNAATGATCAAATCTCCAGTTGAATGTTTGATGCGAACCAATAGCGCTCCAGAGGACAGTTCAGTTTCATAGGCTTCAGCAAATTCTTCGCGAGTCGGCGCTTCATCTCGCAACAATCGTTGCAACATGACTTCATCGATAACGAGAATGTCATCACAAAGATGCGGATAAATGAGAGGAATTGATTCCTGACGGGCTCGCCAGCGACCACTCTTTACAACAAAGGCAGGCAATCCAACATGGAGAACTTGCAATGGGTGAAAACTTCCAGCCGGCCATCTGTTTCCACGTTTGTTTGGTGTTTGTTTTGACCAAATACGATCGTAAACGATTTGCGGTGCAATGGCCATTCTCTTTCCTCTTCTCCACCACGAATAGTCGGTTTGTGTCAATTGACATTGTTCGAGAACTTCCTGAATTTCTTCATCACTTGCTTGGAGAACAGTATGCCGATTGTTTGGAGGTGTCTCCAACTGACGAGGCTCCCAACCGCTTTCCGCTTTTCGATGTGCTAACTTGTCGACAAAGGTTCGAGCAACGCCTTCAGGTGTTGCTTCTTCTCGATGATGAAGCATTGCGACAAAGAAGCCACCCGTGTTGTTATCAGCAGGATAGAGTCGACGACAATACGGCAACACATCAAGAATATCTTGCTCGGTTGGAGGGTCATATTGGGGCTTGTAGAATGGAACGGAAGTTCGGTCTTCTGCGACGTTTCCTTCTTCATCGATTTGTTCCCAGTGTGTTAATCCACGATGCCATGTCAAACCCTCAACCTTTGAATCGTCGATATCGACCAGTTCAAGCCAAGGGCATTGGCGGAGTAATTCAGCAATGACAGCCTCGTTTTCAGTCGGATCGAGTGAACACGTTGAGTAAACCATATTGCCTCCAGGCCTCAGAAGTTGAGCCCCTCTCTTCGAGATGTCTACTTGCAATTGGAACATGGTCCGTCCACCTCGTGGAGACCAACTCCACCAGACGTCCTTGTTCTTTCTCGCTGTTGCACTCCCTGTACAAGGGACATCTGCGACGATTGCATCGAAACCAGGTTCAGGGATTCTCCCAATATGGCGTCCATCATGTTGACTGACGATAACGTTGCCAAGGGACAGTCGGCCTCGATTGCTTGCAAGCATATTGACGCGACCTGAAATCGGTTCGTTCGCAACTACTACACCCGTTGGAGCCATCCGTTCAGCAGCATGTGTTGCCTTTGAACCGGGTGCTGCACAGAGATCGAGTAAGAGTGTATTTGGTTGAGGGTCAAGAACCAGAATCGGAAGCATACTGGCCGCTTCTTGACGCGTGATGCGCCCNGTATCATGGAGAAGAGCAAGCAGTTCNCGAGTTCCATCTCTNGCCGCTTGNCCGCGAGCNAATGGCATNTCATANGCCTCATTTCCATGCGACCATGCAATTGGCTTTCCACCCATTTCGATGATTTTCTCTCTCGTCCAATCTTTGTCATGATGATGCATTGAAAGACGCAGTGTTTCAGGCAANGGAGTCGTAGCAACATCAATCCAGTCTTGTTTCAAGATTCCAAGGGANTGGGCAAATCCAGTCAGGGGTGCAACCTCTGCTTGCTCGAGCAAGCTGGTCTCACTTTCTCTGGCCCCCATGTCCCGCCCTACAGTCTCGCCCCTTTTTGCATTGCGAACGCCGTTACCATCATATCGCGNTGATGTNTGGTCGGGACATGCTCGGTGACGAAATGCCATGGTTGGTACCGTTGTTTTTCGGTTCCATAGCCATCTGGTTATTTCCAAAAACCATTGAATCATTTGCAAAAGACCGTAGTCAGCGACTGTTAATGGCATTACGATGGCTACCATTTACGCTTCTTGCCGTNATTGTCTCTNTGCGTATGTCATCCATACTCGGNCATGATACNGNTCATTTGGAAGTCATCTCTTATCTTCAAACGGATTCTTCGCTCACAGATCGACTTCACGTTCTCTTTGCTGGAGACGGNATNGTNGAATGGATGCTTCTTCCATTGGTCTATTTGTTTGCATGGAACGGTCAAGGAATGAAGGGNNCATGGAANGATGAACATCTNCAGAAATTCAAACGAACGNTGGCTCTNATGTTGCTGGTATCTGCNACAATGTTCTTCGACGATTCAGCCTATATTGCNCCTGAAAGTTTCCCATTAACNCCNCTNCCTNGNCCTTCAATCGATGTTTGGATGGNCGTTACATTACTGATNGCAGAGGTGGTTGTAATCAGTGGATTGATGTCGATGTATGGTCCATCTCAAAAGATGAAAAGAGATGGTAATCGAATGTATTTACCAACATCTCCNCTCTATCTNACGGCTTTTGCNTACCTGNCNATGGCCTTCATGGATTCNTCAGTGTTTGACGCNGAATGGTGGATTGATCCCTATCAAGACGACAAAGTTGCCATGATGTGGATGTGGATCTTTGTTGGATTCAACCTTCACGTGTTTGGAAGACCNATACGCGATATTGATTCGAAACTNGGCGCTGGGGATGGNCGAAGTCGAGCCTTAGCATTCAGCATTGGAGTCTCACTAGCATTGNTNATTGTTGTCACTTCTTGGCTNATGCATCAACAAGATGCTCCNGANGCAACAGCGATTCGTTCCTCTTTCTGGNTGGTTGGATGGATTTCTGTGATGATGGCAATGGTCCTACTTCTTCCAATGCTTGGATTTGATGACGGTTCGCGTCCCGAATTNGATTGGGCTCGTTGGACGCTTTTGTTTGGNCCGATGTTGTTGTTCGTNGTCCATCCNTACTCTCCTTTCCTCTTGCTTGGTTCATGGTTTGCATTGATTGCAACNATGGCTTTACCATGGATGCTTGAACGAGAAGCGAGANCACTTCCACTNTGGCAAGTAGCTGGTTTGAGTGGAGCGATGATTGCAGTCTTTTCAGCAACACTCCTTTCTGGACAAGGNATGATCATGGNCGTTCCTCTTGGCGGACTTCTCGCCGTTCTTTCATCGATGATGATGCTTCGACATGCTTCTGCATAACGTATGTTGAAACACATCCACCGTTTGCCTTTACCATGGGCGAGGCGTTTCCTTTGGAACATGTTCCGTTTGCGCTCCCTTCTCGACCCTATGCAATATCGCANGAATGGCGTCATTTGACNTTCATGCATTGGGAAGTTGACCCAAAGGCATTGCAACCCCATCTACCAGAAGGATTTGAAATNGATTTGTATGAAGGAAAGGCGTACATTGGTGCTATTCCGTTCATGATGGAGAAGGTACGTCCTCGGGGCTTACCATGGGTTCCAGGCGTCTCTACATTTCCTGAATTCAATATTCGCGCCTATGTGGTNAAGGATGGTAAGCCAGGTGTGTTCTTCCTCACGCTCGATGCNAAGAGTTGGGTGACCTGTTCCTATGCACCACGTGCCTATGGNCTTGCATATCGATACGCTAAGGCGAAGATANGAGTAGACGACTCCACCTTCACATGGTCTTCAAAACGGAAGAAAGACGGAGCTGAANTGAAAGGTGTTTCAACAAANAAAGGATCTGNAATGGTCGCCGAAAAAGGCTCATTGGAAGCATTCCTGTTCGAACGCTACTGCTTGTATAGTGAACANAANGGNTGCCTGCGTAGAGCCTATGTTCATCACAAACCATGGACATATCATGATGCCGAAGTAACCGTGGAACGAAACTCATTGCTCGCTTCATACAATCTAGGGGTGGATGAACATACACCAGATCTTGTCCATATGGCTGATGGGCTTCAAGTTCACACTTGGTCGATTGAAGTTGCAGAACGAATCAAACCTGATGACACTCGAGACTTCTTGTTCTTGGACGGTGATTGTGGACTCTGTCATCGTCTTGCCACATTTATCGACAAGCGATTAGGAAAAGGAAAACAGTTGGGATATCGCCCGATTATGGACGAGGATGCGCAACGAGTGATTGCAACATTGCCTCCTAAAATGCGGGATGCAGATTCGGTTTATTTGATTCGCAAAGGCAAACCCTACATCCGTTCTGCAGCAGGAATCCGAGGCCTGTTGTACATGCGATGGTATTACAAAATGTGGTATCCATTATTCTGGCTGATTCCACTTCCATTGAGAAACATAGGTTACCGTTTCATTGCACGTTATCGCCATCTCGTGTTTAAGCGACCAACAGAATGTTTGTTTCGAGTGGATTGATACAAAATCAGGAAGGAAATGACCGTTTTGTGTACAAAACCGTCGCGCTTCTTATATCTGAATTGTAGATGCAACAACTAGGAATCTTCGGATTTCTGGATGGGATGGGAATGAGCAGAGCGTTTCGCGCAGGCGTTGAAAAACGTCGTAAAGTTAAGACTACAGTACAACAACGATCATGGCAACCTCTACGAGATTTGGCAGGATTAGAATCACGAACGCAATCGATAGGAACAGAGATGGGGCCGTTAGTAGACGTCCCTGCTTTGGTTCGAATTGAAAATGAGAAATGGGTGTTTGAACAAATCGATCAAGAGGTTCTTCATCATCTCACACATCGATTGATTCTCCATGAGGAAGAAGGTTCTCGCACCATCGGTGCAACCGTAAGCCTCGCATCAGCAATGCATGTTGCAAAATGCATGGCTGAACAGGAACAAAAGATTGTTCTGATCCGTCCAATGTAGGACTGTATCAGAAGAGGTTCATAATTGCTTGAACAACGCCTTCGTTGACAAGGTAGAAGAATCCACCAACAACGAAACAAGCGAAATAGACTTGGAACGGTGAAATTTTCATGGCTTCTTCCGACTCTTCATCGAAGTATCGAATCAAACCGGCTGCTTGCTGAATACCGCTGCCTTCAGATTTCTTTGCCATGTGGACCATT
>NHFS02000057.1 GCA_002171315.2 Euryarchaeota archaeon TMED117
GGTGTCCTAGCAATGACCTTTTACACAGTAGGATATCTCGGAAAGTTACAGTATGAAGCCTTCGAAGGCATGCCCAGTGATTGTCTGGAAGTAAGTCGGGCTATGGGGCTTTCACATCCTAGCACGGTTGTTTCTGTTGTGATTCCCGAAACAGGGAATCATCTCTTGAGTCAGTTAATGTTCATGTTCGAATACAATGTTCGACATGGGACAGTCATCGGAATTGTAGGTGCAGGTGGGATTGGATATTACATCACAACCTATCTGAGATTTCTACAATATGACAAGGTTTTAGCTCTCCTGATCATTATCTTCTTTGTTGTCGTTATCATTGATTTACTCTCGTTAATGATTCGCTCTTTCGTTACTGACGAAGGAGATGTTCGCCGTCCAACGTGGCTGAAAGGTATGATCAAATTGTGGAAGAAGCGAGGAGCTTCAAGCGATGTTGAGTGATTCAATCCGCAGCGATGTGTAGTGCGCCATTCTTGTAAAAGATTTGAATCCGGTTAGGAACTTTACGAGAAAGAGAGGCTACAGCCTCGTAGATGGTGTCTTCATCAACCTTGAATGCTTTAGCAGCTTTTGATGTAGACCACGGTTCAACATGGAAATCGGATTGGACCAACCATGTCAAAAGACCCGCCTCAAATTCATCCAAATCGTTGCTCTGGTCATCTGCCATGTACAGAGCATAAACTTCCAACATATGAGGAAATCGGCCCTCCTCAAAGGAATTCATCTCCAAAGGATGTTGTTTAGGGTGAAATTTTCGATAAAAACAAATCTAATTGTAAAGGTGATTTTGAAGAAGGTGTTGACGGTTAGATATTACTTCGTTACATTGTAGGTATAGAATCTGTATTTTCGGTCTACTGCGGTATATTTGAACTGAATTCCTTGAACAAGGGTTCGTATACTTGTTTTGCCCCGGACAAAATAGGGGGCGATGAAATGGTTAGCGGAAGCCACAAAATCATATTGTCGAACTCCTCGCTTAGTGACACGAAGCCAAAGACTGTTGGGTCGACAGGGCATCAATCAGTTCTTGATGGCCTTTCCATGATCTCAATAAAATTGGCATCTGGGAACGTGGAGGTGGTTAAATCCTTGACGTCCGAAGGTCTCAGCCTAAATCAACGGCTTGATCTAATAAAAAGAATCAACTCAAATTTAGGAGAAGAAATATTTGAATTCTCAACCTGTAATCGCGTCCTGTACGTTGGTTTTTCCACAACATGCGATCTCCTTGAAGAATCTATACTGGAAGCATTCGGATTAGAGGAAGCACCGTTTAAGAAATATTCAGGTATGTCCGTTTGGCGTAATTTAGTAAAAATATGCAGCGGTTTAGACTCCTTCATGCTGGGAGAATTGCAAGTAATGGCACAATTCAGAGATGCTATCGCTTGGCACAAAAAGAACGATCTTCTCAGCGTCCACAAGGGAACATTTTTTGATCATATCATTGCGGCTAATCGTACCATAAGGAAGGAATTTGGTTTTACAAAAACAACTGAATCTATGCTGAATCTTGCAACGAATAGTTTGGAAAAAATCCTCTCAGAAAACTCAGATGTTTCTCCTGTTGTACTTGGTTTTGGGGATATGGGCTCAAAAGCCATATCCGCATTATTGGAACTTGAGCAAAGTAATGTTACAGTCGTATCTCGATCAATAGAAAAGAGTCAATCTAAATATCCGGAACTCGTTAAAAAAGTCCGTCTAATTTCTTTCGAAGAATGGCACAGTTCTGCCAACAAAACGAAACTCGTAATTTCAACCATTCGTGCAGAAACACCGGTCTACAATCAAAATTCACCGTTGCCGGTTGATGAAGATGCGGTTGTGATGGATTTTTCATGGCCGCCCTCGATTGATTCTTCGATACTAGCAGACGAAACGAACTACTTTGGCATGCAGCATTGGATTCGAGAATCCCGTCAATATGGAAAGGAATGGGATTATAATTCAACGATTAAAAAAAGCGAAGTTGTCATCTCAGATGTTGAATCAAAGTTCATGTCAGCCCTTACAGATCGTAACGAAGCGATGTTTCGTTCTCGTATGTACAAACTGCTTGAAGAACTGTCACAGGAATGGTTGTCGAATGATCCAGTAATGTTAACTGAAGGTTCCCAGATACAACCGTTCTCAAGAGAGATTGCTACATGGATTTGCAACAAAAAAGATGGTTTTTCAATCGATGAGATTGGAGATATGATTTTCCAAACAAAACGAGAGATTAATCAAAACCTACTGCAGAAAGTTGCTCATGATGTACAACAACTGGTATATGGATTGAGCACAAAAACCACTGCATAGGAGGGTTCNAGTTGTCATTGCTTCGTATCGGTACGAGAACATCAGCATTAGCAATGTGGCAAGCACGTCATGTTGAAAAATTGCTGAATGAGAAGGGTGTTGAAACCAAACTCGTTGGTATTTCCACTTCCGGTGATCGTTCTCTAGGAGGTGACCTTTCTTCCGAAGTTGGACAGTTTATTCATGCAGTGGACAAGCAGNTAATCGATGGAGAAATCGATTTAGCAGTTCATTCAAGTAAAGATGTCCCTGTTAATATCGATGATTCAATCGATTGTTTGGCATACTTAGAACGAGGTTCAAAAAATGACGTTTTACTCTTCGCAAATAATGCCAATGGCCAAACATTGCAAGATGTATTGTCGAGTCAAGAATCCTTTGAAATCGAAACAGCGTTGAATTTCCTTCCAAAAGGGAGCACGGTTGGAACCGTATCTGGACGCCGCCAGTCGTTTCTATTGAGTCAACGGCCTGATCTAATTCCACTCGCAGTTCGCGGGCGCGTGGAAACTCGTTTGAAACGGCTTCAAGAGGGGCGTGTTGATTGCAATTGTNCTNGCAGAAGTTGGACTCCAGCGTTTGCTCGATGCAGAAGTCTTGGAGCCATGGATGCTGAATTTTGGAGCTGTACGACTTTCACATCACCAATGGCCCACTGCCCCAGGGCAAGGCGCAATCAGTGTGCATTGCCTTTCCAAGGATAAACAAAAGTACTCTTCAGTACGTTCTTTAATCAATCATCAACCAACAGAAGAAGCCGTTGTNCATGAACGTNCTATNCTTTCATCGNTAGGNGGNGGNTGCCTNTANCCTGCNGGGATTCAAGTNGAAGAACAGAATGTAACGGTAAAAATTTCTCCCGAAAATTGGCGTACTATATTTTGTCAAGGCCGATCATTTCCAACATTCCATTATGATGGGAATTTGACCAACCTTCAGATNACTCTTCCCGAAGAAACTTCAGAAACGAATAACGATAAAATCGAGGGTCCAAAAATNGTATCAACGCTTAACTCAGACCGCCTTTCACTTTTGTTACAAAGTAAAGGAATNCCTGTTGTGAACCAACCCGTTGTAACGCTGAGTCCGAATTATTCTAATTGGCCGTCCCAGTTCTTNGAGCCAAATAGTCCTCGTTCATCATGGCCTTACCTTGTGCTCACCTCTCCTTTTGCAGCCCGCTGTGCAGTTGAAATCTCTCAAAAGAATAAGGACATAAAACGCATTCAATGGATGGCAATTGGTGAAGGAACCGCTCGTGCTTGTTTCCGATTAGGAGTGACAGTATCGGTATGCGCTCAAGCAAGAAACTCCAAAGAGTTCGCGAAATTCATTATTGAAAAAATTCCCAGAAGCACCCCTCTTTTGTTACCTCGATCTGATGTTGCTCCATCGTTCTTGAACGACGTACTTACTTCGGAAGGCTATGATGTCAGCGTGTGGACNGGCTATGAAAATCAAATGAAATCNGTTTCGACGGTCGATATCGAATCAGAGAAAGACACTCTTCTTCTCTCCTCTTCCTCTTCAGCGAGGTCATGGGTTGAGAATGGTTTACCAATACCAACAAATATACTGTGCATGGGACAAAGCACAAAGGAACATATAGAAACACTTCCACAATTTTCACAATCCGTTGTGGAAGTGCTAGATGGACCCACTGCAGAATTTATATCCAAATGGTGGAACAAAAGGGGTGAGATCGATGCAAATACGACCGAGAATTAACCGTTGGACTCAATCCAGGCGAGACCTCATCTTTGGGACCTCGATTTCACAATCACTCGTTCAACCTCACTTCGTTGTAGCGGGTGAACAGATTAACCAGCCCATCGATGGAATGCCAGGTATACACCGACAATCGGTCGATGTTTTACTCGAAACAATTTCNAATGACNTCTCCATTGGCCTGAACGCNCACATGCTATTNGCAGTGATCGAATCTGATCATAAAGATGCAATGGCAACGATTGCATCAGATTCTCAAATGCATGGTATACAAGCTGTTCGAAAATTACGAGAGCGTTTTGGTGATCAGATTGTTTTGTTCACGGACGTTTGTTTGTGTACTGCAACAGATCANGGCCATTGTGGCCTAATTTTGGATGAGCACATCAACAATGACCAGAGTGTGCAACGCTTGGTTGAGATTGCATTAGCAAATGCAGAAGCAGGCGTAGATTATGTTTCAGTTTCGGATATGATGGATGGCCGAGTTTCGGCTATCAGAGATGCTTTTGAGTCACGTGGATTCCATTCCACAGGAGTGCTATCCTACGCTGTCAAATATGCCTCCTCTTTTTATGGGCCATTCAGAGACGCAGCATCTTCAGCCCCAACATTTGGCGACCGTAGAAGCCATCAAATGGATATCCGTTCAGGGTACTCTGAGGCAATATTTGAGGCGAAATCTGACGAATCTGAAGGCGCAGATGTCATTATGGTTAAGCCAGGTTTACCTTATCTCGACGTTCTTCGTCAAGTTGCGGACTCAGTCAATCGTCCGGTCGCTGTCTACAATGTGAGTGGCGAGTATACAATGGTNATGAAGGCNAACCAAGAGAATGATCAATGTGGAANNATGGTTCGTGAGATATTACATGCCTTCAAAAGAGCGGGNGCTGACATCATAGTATCNTANCATGCCCGGGATGCAATTGGTCAACAATGGATTGAATGAGGTTTCACAATGGATCGTTCCCTGTCAAATGAACTTCACACTGAAGCTTCAGTTCATCTCGTAGGTGGAGTAAACTCCCCTGTTCGGGCATTTAAATCAGTACATGGAAACCCGATATATTTTGAAAAAGCCTCTGGTGCGATTGTGACTGATGTCGACGGTAATGAACTTGTAGACTTCGTTCAATCATGGGGTCCATTGATTCACGGACATGCTCATCCGAGCATCATCCAAACAGTATCTGAAAAAATGCAGAATGGTACTTCTTTTGGAGCACCCCATCTTGGAGAGATTGAACTCGCAAAACACGTAAAAAAGCGCTTCAAGCACATGGATAAAGTTCGATTTGTTTCTTCAGGAACCGAGGCTGTCATGAGTGCAGTCCGTCTTGCAAGAGGTTACACAAATCGTGATATTCTGATTAAGTTCGAGGGCTGTTACCATGGCCACGTTGATTCTTTGATGGTAAGTTCAGGCAGTGGTTTAGCCACATTTGGTATTGCCAGCAGCCCAGGTATTCCTGCACAGACTGTAGCTACAACCCTCATAGCACCACTAAATGATATTGAAGCAGTGGAGTATCTTTTCCAAGAACATGGTGATGAAATCGCAGCCATTGTTATCGAGCCCCTACCCGCAAACAACGGATTGTTGATACAATCGACGGAATTTCTACAGAATCTAAGAACCCTTTGTGATGCACACGGAGCACTCCTTATTTTTGATGAGGTGATTAGTGGTTTTCGATTCAAAGATGGAAGTTATGGTGATCTTTGTGGTATTGTTCCTGACATAACTGCTCTTGGAAAAGTCATAGGAGGAGGCTTACCAGTTGGAGCCTATGGTGCTCGTGATGAAATCATGCAACACCTTTCTCCACTAGGGCCCGTATATCAGGCTGGTACACTTTCAGGTAATCCTTTGGCGATGGCAGCTGGACTTCGAACTCTTGAATTGCTCAATGATGAAGCCTATGACCAATTAGAACGCCTTGGTGCACTCTTGGAAGAAAAGGTACAACATGTTCTTGAAAAACATAACATGCCGATGAGGCTCGTGCGATTAGGCAGTCTATTCTGGTTTTCACCTGGATCTCAATCTCCACCGAGCCGTTCTGATATGATTCCAAAGGATGCTGCAACACTCTACGCTGATGTACATCACGGATTACTTCAACGTGGATACATGCTCGCTCCTTCGGCCTATGAAATAGGTTTCATAGCCACTGCTCACGAAGAGCATCACATCACAGGCATGGTCGATGCGCTTGATGATGTACTTGTCGCAATGAGGGATTGACATGAACGGTCGAGAACGCATTTTGGGGGCATTAAATCTCCAACCAGTTGATCAAACTCCTGTTTGGTTCATGAGGCAAGCGGGGCGCCATCTGCCTGAATATAGGAAAATTGCTGCTGAACATTCATTCTGGGAACGCTGTCAAGATGTTGACCTTTGCACGGAGATAACGCTTCAACCAATCAATCGATACAAGAAATTAGATGCTACAATTGTCTTTAGTGATATTCTCACTCCATTGCCAGGTCTTGGATACGATGTTGAATACGGGGGGGGCATTCGAATTAGTGATTTTGAACTCTCAGATGTTGATGATTGGATATCATTCTCAGCGAGAAAGCATGCTCCTTGGGCAGCGGACGGCATCAAAGCTGTAGGGGAGCACACCGGTGACAGTCTTGCACGTCTTGGCTTTGCAGGGTGCCCATGGACCATTTGCATGTACCTGCTCTCTGGAGGGACTGGAGACAAAGATTTTCACAATGCTCGAGCAAAGATATTTTCAGATCCTGAATCAGCTAAACGGATGTTGATGTCCATGGGGGAAATAGTAGGTGAACTCTTGGCTGACCAAGTGAATCATGGAGGAGCAGATGCAGTACAATTGTTTGATACATGGGCGGGTTTGTTATCACCTGCAACATATCGAGAGTTAGCAATGCCTGCAACTCAACGAGCCATAGATGTCTTCAAAGAGAAAACACAAGATCACGTCCCTATCATTCATTATGCCAAGGGTTCAGGTCATCTCCACTCTTGTATCCGTGAATTCGATATTAAGGCGATATCTCTCGATTGGCGAGACGACCTTTCTCAAAATCGTCAACAATTTGGAAACGATATTGCGTTCCAAGGAAATCTCGATCCATCGTACATGCATGGGTCAGTCGAAACAGCAAAACAGGCTACATTAGATGTCCTAGCTGCAGCCGGCGAGAAGCCAGGACACATCTTCAATCTCGGCCATGGATTCGCTCCATCAGCAAAAATCGATTGTGTGGAAGCAGTATTGAGAACAATCACAGAGGGATGAGAATGCGTCAACTGATGATTGACATGGTGTATCGCATTCAAGACGAAATTTGTGAGGCATTATGTCTTATTGATGAAACAAATTACAGAGAAGACATTTGGGAACGAGAAGAGGGAGGCGGAGGGCGCAGCAGAGTCTTCTCCGAAGGTTCAGTCTTTGAGAAAGCAGGTGTCAATGTAAGTGTCGTTTATGGGACACTCGAACCTGAAGCAGCCAAAGCCATGGGCGGTGGCCACCTGCTTGCTGATGAGGATCTCGATTTTTTCGCAACAGGAGTTAGTTTGGTTCTTCATCCCAAGAATCCAATGGCCCCAACAGTCCATGCAAATTATCGATATTTCGAGCGAGGCAATGGAGAAAAGGAAGGGAGTTGGTGGTTCGGCGGAGGTGCAGATCTCACTCCAAGTTACCTTTTTGAAGAGGATGCAATCCACTTTCATTCAACATTGAAACATGTCTGTGATCGACATGATGTTGCTAATTATACTAAGTTCAAAGACTGGTGTGATGATTATTTCCATATCCCTCATCGCCAAGAGGCTCGTGGACTAGGAGGTATATTCTTTGATGATCTTCGAAGTCATGAGAAAGAAGCATGTTTCGCCTTTGTTACGGATTGTGCTGAATCGTTTTTAGAGTCGTACATTCCTATTCTCGAACGTAGAAAAGACATCGAATACGATGAACATCACAAGGACTGGCAACAGGTTCGTCGCGGGAGATATGTTGAGTTCAATCTTGTTTATGATAGAGGCACAACCTTTGGCTTGAAGACAAATGGCAGAATCGAGAGCATACTGATGTCTCTCCCGCTTACGGCACGATGGGAATATTGTCATGAAGTCAAACCCAACAGCGAGGAAGAACGTATGCAAACCTTGCTGAAGAATCCAATCAACTGGATTGAGTGAGGAATGCGTACAATGTACTCGGAAGATGAATGGATTCGACATGGTGACGAATTACGTCGCCCTTTCTCGGTCCCAGACGGTTTCAGTTCCTCCGAACATGTCGTCATAGTAGGCGGCGGCCTCTCTGGATTGACAATAGCCTATCGTTTGGCTTCCAAGCGACCTGACCTACAGGTGACTGTTGTTGAATCAAAAAGCACATTCGGAGGTGTTATTGATACCTGGAAAGAAGGTGAGTGGGTGTGCGATGTTGCAGTGAATGCTACGCGAAGCCATCCTTCTGTTTGGAGATTGATAGAAGATCTTGATTTGGGCAAAGAGTTCTCTCAATCGAATCCTCTAGCACGTAAAAGATGGATATACATTGATGGAAAGCAACACCAACTTTCATGGAAGACTGCATTTAAAATTGGCCTCATTCGTCTACGACGCTCCATGCTTGATGCTCGCAAAGGAAGTCGCTCCGTGGCCGAGGTTCTTCCAAATGAACAAATTGCTGATGCTATGACGCTTGGTATCGTGAATGATGTTGCCGCAAACGTCGATGCTGATTTCTTATTTCCATCATTAACAAAATTTGGAGGGAACCCCCCTATCAAGTGGTCGAAGTTGAAAAAGAAAATACGGAAGACATATCCTCTTTTCACACCTAAAAAAGGATCTGTAGCCTCGTTATCTGGTGGGATGAAAACGCTCATTGACAAATTGGTTTCAATCCTTGAAGCAATGTCAAATGTATCACTCAAAAACGATTTTCATGCATCTTCTCCAGAAGATGTAGCCTCTCAATACAATGTCTCACAATCCTCGGTAATTTGGACGGTTCCGTCTGGTCCAGAAGATGCCTTCACGTCTCTATCGGTCTATGCCATTGGTTATCGTAACGAAGACGTATCACATATTCCAACTGGCTATGGGACCCTTATTCCAGATTCGAACATACCCATTAGTGGAATTCTTCATGAAAGCGATGTTCATTCATCTCAACGAGCACCAGAAGGAAATCGAATGTTTCGACTCATGATACCTGCTTCAAGATGGAACGGAGACTCGATGGAAATTCTTGATTCTGCTCGGAATCTTATTTCACCCCATGAGCCAGTAATGTTCCAGCATATTGGAGATAGGAACATTCCATCGTATTCACCCGGGTACATGGCTTCCCTGTCGAAGGAAAAGTACGCTTATGTCCGGGCTGGTTGGGGTTTTTCAGGAGTTTCAATCACGCATGTAATCTCTGAGGCCGAGCGTTTAGCAGATTTGATTTAGGCTGATGCGGTTTGGAATGTTTTGTCAATTAACGCTCCTAAGCCTTTGATCCATTCACTATCATCATTGAGGCAGCCAATAACTGTGAGCTCTTCTCCCCCAAGTTCATAGAAGTGTTCGCGTATACCTATGTCAAGTTCTTCAAGTGTCTCCAATCCATCTGCGAGGAATGCTGGTGCGACGATGGCTAACTTTTTCACGCCTCTTTTGACGAGTTCTTCTACCTTGTTTACAGTCGATGGTTCGAGCCATTTTACAGGGCCTAATCGGCTTTGATAACTTAAAGACCATTCATCTATTTCGAGTCCGAGTTTTGCAACCACCGATAGTGTTGTTTCCATGCAATGATGGGCGTAGCATAATTGATTAGCATCACATTTTATAGAACAGCAATCATCAGTTTTCTGACAGTGTTTTTTAGACTTATCAATCCTCTTTACGTGGGATATTGGTAGGCCATGATAGGAAAACAAAAGGTGTGTGTCTTTGTCAATGTGAGGTTGTATTGAATTGGCTAAAGGAGTTGTATATTCTTCTTCAGTCTCAAAATGTTGCATCTCAAGAAGAGAGGGTGCCCAATCCATTGCAGCAAGTTGCTTATGAGCGTGTTTTAGGGATGATTCAGTTGTTGCTTGTGCATAATGCGGAAACATCGGAAGCAAAAGGAGTTCATCAACACCTGCCGCTCTAAGCTTAGCTAGCCCAGCACTTATGCTCGGGTTGCCGTATCGCATGCTGAATTCAAATTCAGTATCACCAAACATTTCATTCAACGAGGTTGTTATTCGGCTTGAGTAAACACGAAGCGGAGAGCCTTCGTCCATCCATATCTTTTGATATAATGGGGCAATTTTCTTAGGACGTACTCGAAGGATAATTCCTCTAACTAAAAGGTGTCGAAGAGGTGCAGGGATATCGATTACATCCGGATCTAAAAGGAATTCTTTAAGATATTTTTTTACTGACGGTATCGTAGGTTCATCGGGTGTTCCTACGTTGATTAGAAGCACTCCCCGTTTGCCCATGTCGACTTCCTAACTCAATTACTCTTAACCGTTTGTTAAAGGACAGTAATGGAGTTTGAACAATTGCCTTCTTCAACAACTTCTCAAATGAGACACTAGCCCAAGAGAACCATTCTGCGACAACACTCTTCTGCATCGATATCACCGTCAAGCAGAGTATTGAGTGCTTTTGTGAATGGAATACTAATTGATTGATCGATCGCCCGATCTCTGAACATACGAGCAGCACGAACGCCTTCAGCAACCATTGTCATTTCTTCAAGCGCATCTTCTAGGGACAATCCGGTACCAAGTTTTTCGCCCATAGACCTGTTTCTGCCAAATGGAGATGTGGATGTCACATACATATCTCCAAGCCCAGCCGGCCCAAATGCAACCTCTGCCTTTGCTCCTAAGAGTGGGAGAAGGATGCATCCTTCCTTGAATCCAGCACTAAAAATAGCAGCCTTGAGATTGTCACCACCAAGTGTACCTGTTGTCTTCAGACCATCAACAAGTCCACAAGCAAGTGCGACGACGTTCTTGAATGCTCCCCAAAGTTCTGCTCCTTCCGGATCTGATGCCGCATGAAGGAGAAGTGTAGGCGTAGAAAGTGTCTCTGCCAATCGCTTTGCTACGGAAACATCCTCAGATGCTACCAGAGCAGTCGTCATTACCCCACTTGCTGCTTCAGGAGCAATGGTTGGTCCAGTAAGGACTGCAAGGGGATTTGAACAGCCTGCTTCACGAAGTGATTCATGAATGGCTTCTGAAATGAGTCGCTTACCAGGGGCGAGTCCCTTCGCTAAGTCGAGAAGAACATGCCCTGGTCTAAGGTGAGGAATGACATCGTTTACAACGTTGAGAATCACAGAAGATGGAATTGCTAAGACAACAATCTCGACGCCTTCCATTGCTTCTTCAAGACGCATTGTCACATCTATGCCTTCAACGGATTGATCTGGAAGATATTTTCGATTGACACCGTCCATCATAATGGACTCATAGACTTCTTGTTCGATTGTCCATCCTTTCACATTATGACCTTCAAGTAGCCAAAGTCGTGCAATAGCCGTCCCCCAATTACCTAATCCTAAAACTGCGATATGTGCCATGAGGTTAATCCTCGTAATCCTTGCACTTATGTGCATTGCCTACAATTTGAGGTCCAAGAATTGGTTTCTCATGTGGAATGAAGTCACCGAATCAGAATAAATCATCATCGTCTTCTTCTTCAAAAGTGAAATCCTCTTCTTTGTCTTCCTTCTTCTTCGAAGCAGCTTTCGCCGGTTTCTTTTCTGGCTTCTTCTCTTCCTTTACCGGTTCTACGACGGGTTCTTCTGCAACAGGTTCTGCAGTGCCGCCTTGACGGAGTTTAGCCATCTCTTCTTCTCGACGCTGAATATCTTCGACTGAGGTTCCAGTTTGAGCAGCGAGTGCTCTTCGTCGATCTTCTCGTGCTTTTCGCTCAAGTTGCTTATGCTTGGCTTTGTCAATGTTCTGTAGCATGTACATTGCATCGTGCTCAAGAAGCGGTGAATCGGAAATAAGGGTGATATCCAACCATCCCCCGTCTTCGACAATAAATTCTGCAAGTGGCTCAAAGTTGAGGTCAGACTTCTTGATTTGAGTGTAGTGCATTGCATTTCCAGTTCGATGTTCAACTCCAGAAAAGTGACAATAGAATTCCTTTGTACCGATGGACTCGCGAACCATATCAAACAGTTCACCATAGTCTTCCGAGGTCTTCATTCGTCCATGCCCACGAGCGTGTATGTGTGCAATATTGAGGACTGGAATTGTTCCTTCAACGTGATT
>NHFS02000024.1 GCA_002171315.2 Euryarchaeota archaeon TMED117
ATCAAAACAATCGCAGTCGCCACTGACTCGTGTTCATCAATGGCGGCCATGGGTGTCGATTCGGAACCTCATGTTTAATTCTTGACGTGCTTTGGTTGAATTCGGAGAAGGTCATGCAGAAGCCGATTTTTGCTATAACAGGCTCACCTGGGACAGGTAAAACAACGCTGTCTAGCCAGTTGCCATCAGAACGGTTTGATTGCTTTACTGTTGAACAAATTGCAACTCAATTAGGATGCATAGAACATCAAGAAGGAGACCTTGTCATTACAACCGACCTTCTATCAGACTGGAACTATGAAGGGGATAAAATCGCCATCATCGAAGGACATCTTGCTCATCACTGCACTGTTGATGCTCTCATTCTTCTTCGATGTCATCCAGACGAATTAAGCATAAGGTTGTCAAAGAGAGATGGCTATGATGCGGCAAAAATTCAGAACAATATCGAGTGGGAGATGATTGCTGGTATTTGGACCGAGTTACTCGATAGAAGCCCTCATTTGCCGATACTTGAACTGGACATGACCAATGCTTCAAATGCCCAAGATTCCATTGAATTGTTCATGTCGCAATATGAGGGTGAAAAGACCGTCCAAGAATCAATACCCCTTGCAATAGACTGGTTAGAAGGCTAAATTATGTCCGAAAGCATATGACCTTTCGATGCACCGGCAGGAATGAGACCAATGGCTCTGGAACAGTTAAGGAAGCGCTGGGAAGCAATGGCTTCCCCCTTGGTAATGGGCTTAGGCCGAACCAATCCTGCCTTTCTTACATGGCTTGCTTTACCTGTCGGTATTGCAGCCAGCCTACTTGTCCTCTTCGCACCAAAATCAGATACTGGTGCATTGATGCTCATGGGATCTGCCCTATTGATTGGCTTCTCCATGATTCTTGATGGTCTTGATGGACAACTCGCCCGTCAAACAGGTCAAGTTTCACGCTGGGGCGATTATCTTGATCATACTCTCGACAGGCTTCTTGACGCAATGTGGGTAATTGCAATCGCCTCAAGTCCTGCATGGGTTGATGATCCGGCATTAGGTTGGGCTGCAGCTTGGTTTACAATCCTCGGCTCCTACATGGGCACACAAGCACAAGCGGTGAGTGGAGGCCGAAATTACAAAGGATTTTCAAGAGCAGATCGAACAATTCTAACCATTGCAGCGCTTGCAATAACAGGAATATTCTGGCTTATTGGTGTACAGGATTATTCCGCCATGCCAGGTGTATTTGAGCATCTTGAACTCAGCCCACTCACTGCCGTCGTCTTCATTTCAGGGCTCGGTGGAATGTACACATTTGGGATTCGATTTTTACAAGCCCGCAAGGAAATCATCGAACTCGATACAACACATCCATTGGAACAGCCAAATTCTGATGAATCCGAGTGATTCAAAACATCTCAAATCAGGTGTTTTCATCGCTGCGTAATGCGGTATACTCTTAACAGACGGCGGCGACGTTATGTGTGATGGGTGCGAACGCGCTGAACCGGAGTCTACAACCTAAGGCGGGCCTGATGGTCTTGCTTATGCTTCTCATGACCGTTCCGTTGATACCAACATCAGCGGCTGCTGACATCGGGGATGCATCAAAATTACAAGCCCAGGATATCGCTGCATCATTTGACCCTGTCTCAGAAACGACAACGATTACGTGGAGGAATATCGATACTTTTGATGTGGGCTACGTAGCAAATCTCCATGATGCGACATACACAGTATATCGTCACTCAGAAATGATTACTCCAGCAACAATCAATGCAGCAACACCCTTTGCAAACGTATCGGCGTGTGAAAGCAATGTCTACATCCAAGCATACCAATGTCTTGGTGGTACGAATGGAACACATCCAGGCCATTCAGCATCGTATCTTGTTGGAGCTGGTGTCAATGACACATATTTCTATGCAATTACGACTTCATGGACAGAAAGCGAACAGGCATATTCTTCTTCGGAACTAGAGCTTAACGCTTCATCATTGTTTGAAGGGGTCCATGAGGTAACATCGCCAGTTGAGACTCCAATCTTCTTCCAGGCTGAATATTCTTTGGCCGATAGTGAAACAACGCTCACTTGGTACAACTATCACGACTTACCGAATTCAGAACCTGCAATGCCGGATACTCGTATTTTGGTTTGGCGTTCTGATGGAGCAATCGGAAGAGATAACGGTGGGGACATATACCAAGGCCTTCCTACAAACTATCCAGTAGAATTACTTGCAAATCTCAGTTCAGANNTCTCTGAATANGTNAATGTCATTCCAAGCAATACAAATCGTGAATCCTACTACGCAATAACGTACTTCATTCCAAACGGTACAGATACTGGTGAAGACAAGATCGATCTTCGTTTCCTTTCTGGTAATGCACTAACATCTCCTGTTCTTGAGGATAACTTGCCTCCTGCTCACATCACCGATTTCAATGCCAACTTTGTAGGGAATGTCGATGGCACAGGAACCACAACACTCTCTTGGAGTGGTTCAACAATTGAGGATAATGAACGGTACGAGATCTACGTAGCAGGACAAAGCTTCTCATCGATTTTCGAAGTCGGACCAAACCTCGTTGCAAGCATCCCCGAAAATGTAAATGAGACTGGTGTAAGTCTTGAAGATCGCAACATCAAGTACGAATTCCCAAGAGATTTACCTGTAGGGTCGCTAGGTTCTGCAACATATTGTATCGTTCTNGNGGACGAGATTGGATTGTTTAACGCCAACACATCCTCAGGATCATGCTCTACAGTACAAGAAGACGCATATTCCACTTGGGAAAAAGAACCTTCTAACGTCCATGCTGAGTTCATTGGAGACCGTACAGTTCGAGTAACATGGACAGATCAACTTGGAGTTGAAGGTGAGCGATACCACGTCTATTCAGCTTCAGGATTCCAACCATCTCCTCAACAGTTTGCAACCGCTACAACCTACCATGGATTTGCAAACGACAATGTTGAATCCTTTGATATTGTTCTCAACGAATCGGTTGTTTCCTCTAATGGAGCAGTTCTACAATGGTACATCTATGTAACAAGTGAGGCTCAATATGTCCATTCAACTGGATCATACGAGTATCTTGGACTCAATAACAACTCATTCGGGCCTGTTGAAATTGATATTACCAGACCCATTAACCCTTCAATTGTTAACGCTGAAAGCCGAGGCGACCTTGGATTTATTTCCCTCGAATGGTATAACCTCCAGGAATCAAACGAAAGTTATCAGGTATGGAGACATAATAGTGACCCGTTTAACAATGGCCAAATCAGCATTACAACAAGTGATGCAGCAGGATGGGAACTGGTACTTGATGACGTGAACGTTGGAGAACAGAATTCTGCAACAATCATCAGAAACATCCCTCTTGCTAACGATACAGAGCGCAGTGTTTGGTATGCGGTCACAGTAGCGGATCAATTCAACAACATCAACCCTGACATTCTTCAAGGATTAAGCGGCAATTCGATTTTGGTTCGAGAGGATACGCTTGCACCATCCGTGGCTTTGAAACTACTCGATGATGAAAATTCCGAATACACAAGCCCATCTCTCGTTGCAGGAACGTATACGATTCAAATTGAATCAAGCGAATATCTCAAGACGACACCATCGATTGAGGTCTTTTCGGATACTGGCTTTAACGTCACTGCAGGAGGGGAATTAATGACCCAGATTGCTGATAATGCTCTCAATCCTGACAAAGGACCTGTTTACTCCTACAGTTTCACAATTGCTGGTTCAGCTAGCGCTGGAGAAATGACCTTCAGAATGACACTCGTCGATGAAGCAGACAATGTAGGTGTAATCTCAAACATGGACTATCATATCGATGCAAAAGGTCCAGTAGTCACAATATACTCGCCTTCGTCCTCCTCAGAAGGTTCAAAATATCTCTATGGGAACAAAATAAATCTCATGTTCGCTGCAGAGGATGACGTCCAGATCAGCGATTTACAATATCGATTCACCTTCAATTATGGGGGGCTTACAGGAGTACCTAGTACATCTCCATGGGCGAATGCAGAAGGTGTAACCGATGTTGAAGGCGACCTATCTATTCTCGTAAGTGATATGGACTTCTCTGCGGGAACATTTGATGCAGGTCAACACGCGATTACAGTTCGAGGCATTGATACTGCTGGAAATGAAGTTACACAACGAGTTGTCTTTATTGTTGATTTCTGTAGGAATAATCTCGAAGGGGAAACTGTTTGTACGTTTGAAGAAGACCTCAAAGAAGAACCTGAGCCTGAACAGATTACTCCTTCTCTAAGTGACCCTCCATACCTGTTGGTTTGGGTTGCTGTCGGCGTGAACATTCTCTTGTTTATTGTAGCTCTAATGATTGTTCAAACAAGCATGTCAGGTCCGAAGAAGAAGAAGGCTGGCGAAGAAGATGATGAGGATTGGATGTCAGAATTCATCGGGACAAGTCAAGATTTGGATATGGATGCCATCACAGGAACAGGGGATTCAAAAGAACCTGAGAATGAGGAAAAGAAGGAAGAAGAATCTGAACCGGAACCAGAGGCAGATGAGGACGATCCGTTTGCAGTCAATCTCGTACAACGCAAAACACGTCGCAAACCGAAAGAAGTTGTCGAAGAAGTCGATGAAGATGAAGCAGAAGGCATCTTCTGGGCTGATGACGATGATGAAGAGGACGAGGAAGAAGAGGAAGAAGAACCAGCTCCACGCAAGCGTCCAGTCCGCAAACGACCTGCTCGAAAAGCTCCAACTCGCAAACGTCCTGTTCGCCGCAAGAGTAACGACGATTGATGCGAATCACGGTGAGAAATGATGTCTGAAGTTGCCCATGAATCGAATTACGATAGTTTACTCGATTCTTTTAATCCATTAAAGAATCGATTGAATTGGCTCTTATTGGCAGTACCTGTGACTCTGTTTTTCGACTTTCAAGGGAACGTAGAAATGACCTTCTTATTCTCAATGATTTCAATCATGCCTTTGGCTTTCCTCATGGGTCATGCAACAGAAGAGATTGCTCTACGGGCGGGTGAGAATCTAGGAGGATTACTCAATGCAACCTTTGGGAATGCTGTAGAAATTATCATCGCAAGTCTTGCTATCTATACTGCGTTTAAACACCCCGATCAAGCCGAGACAATGATCGTACTTGTTCAAGCATCATTGATTGGTTCAATTCTCGGTAATTTACTGCTTGTTCTTGGTTTAGCTCTGCTTTGGGGAGGGATCAAATTCAAGATTCAATCGTTTAATCAATCAGCACTTTCTATGAACGGTAGTTTGCTTCTCTTGGCAGTACTTGCCCTCATTATCCCAGCCGCAGCACATCATACAGGTTCCAACGTTACCGACGAAAACGTCCTCGAATTGTCTCGTTATGCTTCTTTAGCTCTTTTGGCAATGTATGGGCTGTCTCTCTTCTTCCAATTCAAAACCCATTCTGATATTTTCAATTCTTCAGAGGATTCATCTCACCATGAAGAGCCCAAAATGTCGATAAAAAATGCATGGGCTCTTCTGATTATTGCCACTGTTATGGTTGGATACATGGCCGAATTACTGGTTCACAGTGTTGACGATGCAGCAAGTGAATGGGGAATGCCGACACTCTTCATCGGCGTGATCCTCCTTCCTTTCTTTGGTAATGCTGCTGAACATTTCACCGCTGTTATCGTTGCAGGAAAAGACAAGATGGATTTATCTCTCGCTATTGCGATTGGCTCAAGCGTTCAGATCGCAGTATTCGTTGCTCCTCTGATGGTTCTTTTCGCTTGGGTATTGGGAGTTGGGCTCTCATTAGAATTTGGGTTGCTTGAAACTGCAGCGACATTCATGGGAGTTCTTGTTGCGAATTTCATTCTAAATGACGGGAAAACGAATTGGCTTGAAGGGGCGATGTTACTTGCATGTTATCTCATCTTAGCCCTATCTTTCCTCCTTATTCCATTTGAAGTCGGGGCTTGATTATGGCATTACTCGGAAGAGGAAAATTCGGAGTAGGATTGAGTTGCTTCGCAATTCTTTTTCTTGTTGCTGGAATGATTGGTTTTACCTTTGAAGGAGAAGTCGAAGGGGTTCCAACCCCCAATGCTCCCAATCAAGCGTTTTTTTCAGATGAGCCACTGCCAAGCAACCCATTGGTTGGTCTACTTTCAACAGAGTTGACATTGACATGGGATCGAGATGATGTTTGGATCGGTATTGTCGATGAAGACGAGAAGAACCGTTGTGGTGATATTCCATCGTCCTTTTTTTCGAGTGATATGGGCTGTGATGGAGTGTCGACCAATTTCGTAGCTGGTAGTGCAAGCGCAACTGCCGATGTTGGATTTACATGGGAAATGGAATCTGGAACTTATTTTGCTGCTTTGGGGGCAAAAGACGGCGCTTTAGCAGAGGGTACCGAAGTGACGGTTTACTACGAAGCCCATATTGGACATTCCTTGTTTAGCATTGTAGTTACGATGTTTATTTTCGGAATTGGTGCGACATTGATTTATTATGGTCGCGATTGATTACTCAATCCCGTCATAATACTCGCTTACTGCAAGATCAAGTTCCTGAATAGTTGCTTTTTCATCAACGGTTTTTGTTTCCCCATTGAGCCGTAATGCTTGTCCATTAACCCAAACGTCCAGGCAGTCACCGCCGTTGTAAACGAGGTTGGCAAGGTGCCGATTGTTTGAACGGCCAAGCGGATGCATTCGAATATCATCAAGATCCCAAGCAACCCAATCTTTACTTCCCTTTGTTGCAATACTGAAAATATCTTTTGCAGGGAGCAACGTTGAATCCCAGTGATCGTGGCGTTGGACAAGACTTGCTAAGCGAGCCTCATGGAGTAAATTAAGTCCATTTCCACTCGATGCAGCACCATCTGTACCGATTCTCATATCGACTCCTGCGTCTTTGTAAGGAGGATATGAAAGGGTACCGCCACAGGCTAATTTCATGTTTGAAGATGGGCAATGAACCGCAGTCACATCATAGTCAGCCATCGTTCTGATTTCATTTTTCTTAACCCAAGAAGCATGAGCAAAAATTGTTCCGGGTTGAATAAAATCAATCGATTGCAAATATTCAACAGGATACATTCCTGTTTTTTCTTTACATTCAGCGACTTCTTTTCGGGTTTCACTTACATGGATATGAAGGCGCCCATTCCTCTTTTCAGCAAGTTCACTTGCTCTTCGTAGAGTATCCTCGGAGCAGAGGTAGACCGAATGAGTTGCAATAGCGTACTGTACAAGATCGTCTTCAGAATTGTTAGCGATCAAACCATCGAGTTCAGCTAATGCAGATTGTGCATTTTCATGTGAAGGAAGCGCAGCATCACTAACAGGTCCACCACAAAGCCCCCTTAATCCAGCTTTTTCCAAGACATTACCTGTTACGGCGGGGAAGAAATGCATGTCAGTAGCGAAAGTAGAACCCGTACGTATCATCTCAGCAGCAGCAGCCTGAGCGCCGATTCGAACGAATTCCGGGGTAATCTTCGCTTCTGTTGGAAATATGGCTTCATCAAGCCATCGGTGAAGCGGAAAACCATCACTAAAGTCACGGGCATTCAATTGCATTGCAAGATGCGTATGCCAATTCTGTAAAGATCGAGTAATGACTCGATTTGACCCATCAATATCTTCGAGAACGTCCTCATCACCGATTGATTCAGACCATGTTCCGTCTTTGTGGAGTAGGAAATCTCCAACATGTTTGGCGAATTGATCATCGTACAAAACCGCGTTTCGATAACGAACGGCAGTATCATCGCCCATGGCCTTCCCTAGTTGTGCTTCTTCATGAGCCTAGTGCTTGAATCCGCAATAGCGCGTTCAGCATTCACGCCCTATTCATCTTGAATAAGTGGCGTAATTTCCAACTGGTATCGTTGAGCACTGATCTCAAGTGCTTCAATTCCAGGAAGCGTTCTACCTGCAATGTAATCCAAACAAGCACCACCGCCAGTGGAGACGTGTCCCATTTTATTTGCAAGACCACGTTTA
>NHFS02000007.1 GCA_002171315.2 Euryarchaeota archaeon TMED117
CGAAAATGAGGGAGAGGTTGAAATCAACCGTGTTATTCGCAGGGTCATGGTTCGACCGTCAGCAGCAGGTGACCTCGATGCAGTAGCGCTTGAAACCGCATTACTGGAGACATGGAAGAGTGAAAACGCCTTCGGATCCTCTATCGGTTCGAGTAAACATGGCGCACCGTTCATTTTCTTGGAAGGGCCGCCAACTGCAAATGGCAAACCTGGCATACACCACGTCGTCGCCAGAGCCTACAAGGATCTCGTTTGTCGTTGGAAGACTATGGAAGGCTTCCTCGTACAACGTAAAGGTGGTTGGGACACACACGGATTACCTGTTGAAATCGAAGTTCAGAAGCGACTTGATTTGATGAGCAATGAAGCCATTGACGAATTCGGAATGCAGGCGTTCAACGACGCTTGTCGAGAAAGTGTATGGACCTATGAAACCGCTTGGAGAGAAATGACAGAACGAATGGCATATTGGGTCGATTTGGACAATCCGTATGTTACATTGGACAACAATTATGTGGAATCTTGCTGGTGGGCTCTCAAACAAATGTTCGATAAGAATCTCTTGTACAGAGGCCATAAAGTACTCCCATATTGCCCTCAAACAGGGACATCTTACTCAAGTCACGAAGTTGCTCTTGGCTACAAGGAAGTAGAGGAACCATCTGTATACATCAAATTCAAACTTACTGACGATGATGCATCCATCCTCGCATGGACGACAACACCATGGACACTTCCAGGTAACGTTGGCCTTGCAGTAGGACCAGAAGTGACCTATGCTCGCTGTAAAGTTCGAGAAGAACCTGAGGGATGGAAAGGACGAGGCGGTGCAATCGTGGGAGAAGAATTGATTCTAGCCAAGGACCTCATGGGTGAAGTGCTTCGACACCACGTCGATATAATCGAAGAAATCCCTGGGTCTGCTCTTGTTGGCCGATCTTATGAACCGCTCTTCCCGGGTGCTGTGCCTCGGGGAGATTCTGATACAGCATGGACTGTACTTTCAGCTGATTGGGTTACAACAACCGATGGAACTGGAGTTGTACACACCGCGGTCATGTACGGTGAAGATGATTACAATCTTGGTATGGAAGTCGGGCTTCCAGCCTACCACACCGTTGGAATGGACGGTCATTTCGTACCGGGAATCCATCCACAACTCGATGGTAAATATGTCAAAGAGTGCGATGATTCAGTTATGGAAATTCTCGTTGGACAAAACCAACACGTTTCGTCAGGTCTCTTGTACAGAGAAAAAAGTTACTTGCACGACTACCCTCACTGCTGGAGAACAGATCACCCCTTACTCTACTACGCCATGGATTCTTGGTTTGTCCGTATGACAGCAGTCAAAGAGCGACTTCTCGAATTCAATGATGGTGTTGAATGGGCGCCTGATTGGGTGGGCGAAGGCAGATTTGGCGAGTGGTTACGTAATGTCAAGGATTGGGCCATCTCTCGTGAGCGATACTGGGGTACACCCCTACCAGTTTGGAGAGATGAAGACGGGAACATGAAGTGTGTTGGTTCAATTGCTGAACTTCAGGAAGAAGTCGCAAAAGCCCAAGCTGCTGGGATTGAAAACCCTGATTGTCCGCCTGATGTTGATTTACATCGACCTGTCGTTGACGGATTCACCTTGGTATCAGAAAACGGTAAGCCGATGAAAAGAGAGCCTTTTGTAATGGATTGTTGGTTTGATTCTGGTTGTGCCCCATTCGCTCAATGGCATCATCCATTTAGTGAAGAAAACACATTCGATTCCTCATTCCCGGTTGATTACATCTGTGAAGGTGTCGACCAAACACGCGGATGGTTTTACACACTTCTTGCAGTATCTACAACAGTGTTTGATTCACCGGCCTACAAACGTTGCTTGTCCCTTGGTTTGATTCTTGATGCTGAAGGCAAGAAAATGTCCAAATCACGAGGAAATATTGTTGACCCTTGGGATCATTTCAATCGAGAAGGTGCTGATGCAACTCGGTGGTACATGGTCACTGCAGGTGCTCCATGGAATCCTTTGAAGTTCGATTCAAACGGTGTTCGGGAAACATATGCAAAGATGTTCTTGACTCTATGGAATGTCTATCGCTTCCATGCAGACTATGCTGCTTTGGATGGCTTTGANCCNGAGGCANNNCCTCTTCCTGTCGAAGAACGTTCNAGACTCGATCGTTGGATTCTATCAAAACTTCACACCACTGCACGAGCATATCATGAAGGATTNACAAGTTGGAATTTCCATAAAGCATGNCGTGATCTTGAGGATTTCATTGTCAATGATTTATCCAATTGGTATGTCCGTCGTAGTCGGCGACGCCTATGGGATGAAGCCGAATCAAACGACAAATTGGCATGTCAACATACATTGCATGAAGTTCTTGTAACGCTCAGTAAACTCATTGCCCCTGTTAGCCCATTCATGGTGGATACAATTCATCGTAATCTCACAGGCACATCCGTACATCTTGCTGATTGGCCTGTTGGAATTCCNGGTTCGCTTGAAGGAGCAACTGCTGATTCNTGGGATGCATCCTTGTGNGAAGCAACCACCANCCTTCCGCCACAAGATTCTCAACTCGAGGCTGAAATGGAACTTGTTCGCGAACTTGCAGAGACTGGCCGACGTATCCGAATTGATGCACAAAGAAGACAACGACTTCCATGCGCTGAAGGTTTCATCGTTGCAGGGCCGAACCTCGAACCATATCATGACCTTCTTTCAGAGGAATTGAATGTCGAAACAATATCACTTGAAACAGATCTTGACAGGTTCCAACAAATTGCACTGGCTGTAAATTTCAGAGCCTTAGCACCGAAAGCAAAAGGCGATGTNAACGCCATTGCTAATGAATTGAAAGGGCATGAAAACCCTGAAGNNCTCCTCAATGAAATCAAAGCAGGGAATTGCGTGATCATGGGTGTTACAATCGAAGAATCNGATGTCGAGGTTCGNCGAACAGAGCGAGAAGGATTTGCNGCAGCCACTGTAACACTGGGCGAAGGCGATNAAGCTCAACATGTCAGCCTCGTATTGGATATGCAAGATACGCCTGAACTGCTTTCCAAAGGACTCGCCAGAGACATTACTCGACGAATNCAATCAAAGCGNAAGGACCTAAACCTTGAGATTGAGGCAACCATTGANGTAGAGGTTTGGATGGTCGACGCTCCAGAGTTGTTTGCTGANGATCAGGAATGGATTGCAAANGANACCCGNGCTTCAGGCATCGCTTTCCTNAGTAATAACGCCCCTGAAGGNACTGAACATTTCGATGTCGATGGCGCTCATATTTCCTACAGAGTTCAATCCAATTGAGGCTATGTAATGCGCATTGTATCGCTTGTTCCAAGTTTAACAAAAACNCTAGCGGACTTGGGGTTGCCCAAAGAACATCTTGTTGGGAGAACACCTTGGTGTATTTATCCNGAGAATTATGTTGCTGACATACCGGTCATCGGAGGGACAAAAACTCCGAATATCGGGAAAATAATGGCACTTAATCCAGACCTTGTCATCATGGATAAGGAAGAAAATCCACTCNAGGTGTTTAATGAACTCAAGAANAAGGGCATTGACTGCTTTGTCACTGAAGTTGAGTCTCCATTAGATGTTCCAGAGATGCTTCGCTCTCTTGGAAAAAGAATAAATTGCGAAACAATAGGTGAGAAAATCGCAGCATCAATTGAACAGGAATTAGAACACAAGATTGCAAGCACTGGGCCAAAAGTTGCCGCTATGATCTGGCACGATCCACTCATGTGCGTTTCACCAACACGCTATTCTGGAGCGATTCTGGAATTATGTGGATTCATCGTCCCAGATTTTGAACCAAATGGAAATGGATACCCTGTTGTTACCACAAACCANCTTATCGAACATGGNATTGAAGGAATGCTTCTCTCAAGTGAACCTCACAACTTTGCACTCGAAGAAGGTGAAGCGATTTCGGAAAGAGTTGTTCTTGAAGGAGGCCAACAGATTTGGAACNTTTGCATCGATGGAGAAGCACTCACATGGTTCGGNACACACACTTTNCATGGATTGAAAGAGTTCAAGGCTCTTTGCGAGGATTTGAAAATGAAGGCTTCTTAGCCTNCACCATGCGAAGACAACTTCTGGCCATGTTTGTCCTGTGCAGCATGCTTCTAGCAGGATGCTTCGGCTCGGGAGAATCCGTTGTGGAACAGGAGGAACAAACTTCAATGTGGGAAGACTACACATTGATCGATGAACAAGGTCATGAAACGCCAAAGGAGTTTATGACAATTGATTTACGAACCAACCAAAGTATGAATATGACGTGGGCTGTTTTTGATGCAACAAAGGGAGGAAATTGCTGTGAGCATTATCTTGCGACATCCGTTGATGGCTCGATATTCAACATCGGAGGCGAGTATCCTGTATGGTCTGTTGACAGAGGGCATGAATGGGATACATGGATGCCAGGAGTCACTCCTGACATTCAGTGCCGCACATTTGTACCAACAAATCCAGGACAAGAGGGGCTTGGAGAAGGTTCCATCGTTCAAGCAACAAATGGTGACATCATCTCTATGTCTTGGTTCCCCTATGTGGGAGGAGATTTGAAGCTCGACAAATTCTATGCCATTTTGTATGACCAATCCGAGATGGAATGGAGATGGTGTTACAACCGAATCACGGAACCGTTCTATGATCGAAGTTGGCAAGTGGAAGTCATTGGACCAATCTCATCATCACTTGGAGACGGGGAATGGGCCTCTCTTGTCGTCTCAAACTTCTGGCATCAAACTCAGAATGCTGGCGGGCAAATATCCGTGGACGGTTTGAACTATTATCCTATACAGTTCCCAGGACGAGGTTCATCTCAGCCTTCCATCGACATTAATCTTGATTTCACCAACGACTCCTTAGATTCCTATTGGGACGTAAACAAACCACACAAGGAGATGCGGGCATTTGCAGTCCCAAGTGGAGGGTTATTGTTCCCACAATATTTCGACAACGGAAACGCTGCTTTTCTTGATACAACACTTTCATGGAATGAACTTGCAGTTCAATTTCCGAGTGAATACTGCCATCTCGATTCAACTGGTTCAATCCACTGCGTTGCAAATTCGGGGAACACACTCACGCATTACCTCTCTCGCGATGGAGCTATGACCTGGACAAACCATACCTATGATATGTCACCTGTTGCGTCTGGAATAGAAGAATGGGAGTTCCAAGGCAATGGAGATCACGATTTATTCGTTCTAAATGTTCGATATCAATCGGCAGCAGGACCCGATGTTGACGTTGTTTACCACACACGAGGCTACAGTCAAGACCTCTCTCCAGATACGTTGACGTTCATTGGCCAAGGTGATCTTGATTCAACTTCCGGGGCTGGAAATGATATCCGTTTCGACTTTGCGAGTCTAGCAATTCTTCCTGATGGAGGTGTCGTCGTTGCATACCATGATTCAACCGATGTGGACCCGTTGTTTGCGGTTGAGCTTAACCTCCCAGAACAATGATTTTCGTCTCTTCTGAGCGTTATCCTCAAAAGCCCTTGACAAACGATGTTGTAGCATGGTGCTTGCAACATTGCCCGGTATCGGCGATAGACTGATGAAACGACTGGATGCCCATTTTGGTGGTCGGGATGAAGTCATGCAGACATTGAAATCCGGTGACATATCCCGTATTGCAGAGGTCGAAGGAATCTCTGTGAAGCGCGCATTACAACTCGCAAGACAGGTTCATGGAAATGATGGAGCCTTCCTTGCCACAAAGGAATCTGAACGGTTGCATACACAATTAATAGAATCCCTTCAATCCTTTGCATCTTCTTCAGCCACATCATCAAGAATGCAGATGTTGATGCCTATGCATGAGATTGATCAACGTAGAACTCGCTGTTTGGATATGATGGATTTTGCTAAAGCAGACAATCAAGCATATGAGCGATTGCAGCAAGTCTTCAAACAATTAGGTCATCCTCGAAAACCAAATCAACGATATGAGAGAGTCGTTGTTTCAAGAGATGAGCAACCAGATTGGTCATCGTTTGTTCGAGTATTACAGCCGAGCCCAAGTGAAAAATGGAATGATTACACCGTTTTCAAGACCGTTACATGGATTGGGAATGATGGTCCTGATGAAGTTCCTCCCGGTTGGTTGGTTCTTCCTGCAAATGCAGAGAAAGAAATCATGGTACCGGAATACACAATTGATTGGTTTAAGAACAATAAGAAGACCCTCTCCTGTCTGATTGAAATTCTTCAATGGAAGCAAGAATGGAAAGGTACTCTTCATCCAGTTTTAGAACAAATTTTCACATCGACTGAGGGATTAGATGAACTTTCTGCATTGGTTTCAATGCTCGGGGATGCAGGTGATATCGAAAGCATGGAGCATGTTCGTGATGGTCTCTGGAAAGAATCCAAAGAACTTGAAGAGACTCTCAATAAGCGTATTGCGGAGGGAATGGAAACTGCATCTCTCGATCTTTCGGGTTCAGACATGCTCGCTGCATTAGCTGATGCTGCAACCTTCCAGAGAAAACTAGCACAAGCGACTGAAAATGTTATTGATGAAGCCTTGCAAGAAGGGAGAAAGGAAATGGCAGAATATTTGCAAGTTACTGGGATTAATTGCCCTCATGACTTGTATTCTTCTTCTTGGCCTGTTAAAATAAAACGTTCCACTCTTGACCAAATTGACGCTGAACTTGAAAGAAGAATCAATGATTCACGTAGTGAACATCTCGTGCAATCCTCTCGAAAACTTGCTGCACTCAAGCCAAAATGTGAAATTGCTCTACGAACGCTCATCGAACACGATATGTGGTACAGTATTTCTCGATGGGCATTGCATCATCAAGCAGAATTACCAGAACTTGTAAGCCATGGTGTTTGGTTCGAGGATGGAAGGCATCTCTTCATCGAGGGTATTGCTCAACCCGTCTCATATGGTCTTGGCGACGTTGCTCCTAATGGAGATCGTCAACCGATTGCGTTACTCACTGGAGCGAATAGTGGAGGGAAGACGACGCTTCTAGAACTGGTTGCACATATCACTCTCCTTGCGCACATGGGATTACCTGTTCCAGCCAAAAATGCGTTTGTTGGTCGCATCGAATCACTTCATGTTCTCGCAAAATCAGGAGGGACTCAGAGTGCTGGAGCCTTAGAAACAACCTTGGTCGAACTTGCACAAGTTGTTTGTAATGACACACCCAAACTCATCCTAGCAGATGAATTGGAAGCGATTACAGAACCTGGTGCTGGTGCTCGAATTATTGCAGGCATGCTGCGTGCTGCTCAGCAACAAACCAAGACAACAATGGTCCTTGTCACCCACTTAGCACCAGCTATTCTTGAAGCATATGGGGGCAAGGGCCTTCGAGTCGATGGTATTGAAGCAAATGGATTGGATGAGCATCTCGAGCTTATTGTTGACCGGACTCCAAAGAGAAATTGTCTTGCCCGCTCCACACCAGAACTTATTGTACGTCGATTGGTTGAGCGTTCAAACGGTTCAGCGAAAGAGGTCTTTACTGACATCTTGTCATTGTTTTAATCAACATTGACGAGACGTCTCTCCGCCGTATTCAATCATTGGAACTTGGAAAAGGTCGTCGCAGGTTCGATCGATAATCGGGAGCGTCAAGGTACTTTGAGCCCAGTCGATTGTAACTCCTCCTGATGCCATTGGTGATGGAACGTAATCTTCACCAGTTTGAGAAACAGTCAAGAGAATTCCATCTCCTGGCTGTAAGATAACATCCATTGGTAGGAATTCCATAAGTGCATTAACTGAAACAAATGGAGTGAGTACTTCTTGCCCATCTCTGCCGCCTGCATGGAATCTCAAATCCATTACAGCATGACCAAGGTGCATACCTGTGCCATCAGTCATCTCGATGAAAAGATGTCCACCTGTCAGTCCAGGTGTTGCATCAATATGGAATGTAGGCATACCAACGATTCGAGTTTCCTCTTCAAACGGTCCGTAACTTAGGGTAACGCTGCTCGTAGCCGAGACTGTTGATCCAGATGGCGTTAAATCACTACCAACTAATTCTAGGTTTTCAACATCCATTGGAGGATATGTTTCTTCAAAACGCCATCCACCTTGATTATCCTGCATTTCGACTCCTAATGTCGGTGCGCGGCCTTCGCCTCTCAAATACCAATCAAACCAGTAGAGCATTTCATCAGCCCAATCCCATCGAAGAGTGTACGGATATGCTTCCTCGCCACGACCAGAACTAAGGCTGCTATGTCCTTCAACCCGATCAGGATAATCATGAGCCCATTGTCCTGCTAAGGTTTTGACTTCTATACCAGCGTCTTCAACAATCTGATGGGCAGGGAATGTCATGTGTGGGTCAACATTCCAATCCTGCATTCCCTGAATAATGTAAACAGAACCATTGTAATTCTGGACCACTCGATCGAGGAATGAGCGTTCAGTCCAGTAACTGTTTCCAGCATAATCGACCATTCCGCCGCTGAGGTATGCTAGAGGGCCGTTTGCATATCCCTGAATATATCCTTCACAGAGATTGTGGCTGTCTTCTGTATCTCCATCAATTCCAAAGGAACCGTATACTCCATTGTGCATAATCATGCCACGTGCTTCCATGCTCCCATTTCTCCACATGAGTTCATGAACACCAATAAGTCCAGACATCGGAACGATTGTTGCAAGATATGGATTTCCAAAGGTTGCTGCTTGCCAAGGAGTAGAGCCATCGTATGATTTACCAATAATTCCCACCTTTCCATTCGACCAAGATTGTGTTCCAAGCCATGTAACAGCCGCATCGATTCCACGTTGTTCATCTGTCCCCATGAGATCCATACAGTGGTTCGATTCACCGGTTCCGAATACAGAAACTTGAGCGACCCCATAGCCATGAGGAACATAATTCTGAATGAGCATTTTACCAAGTCGGTCAGCTGGTGTGAGAGCATCCACATCACCGTCATCGTAGTACGGGCCAATTTCGGCAATTACTGGAACGAGACACTCAGTTGAAAGATTCTCAGTCGAACTGTAGTCACATCCTTCGATAACAGGCAACCACAATCCAAGATGAACTTCTGCGCCTCCTGCAGCGCCAGCCCCACCATCTGCAAGGGTAATGCTTGGTACAGGAACGTAAACAGACTGAACTGGTGCAGTCTCATACGTTCCATTTACGCTAACTCGAGAATAGATATCGGTATCATCGTATGCAATGTCAGTTCTATCCCATGGTTCAGGATATGAATCTTCAGCCACAACAGTTGAGGTATTCTCTAAGTCTTCACCAAAGCATCCAGTTAGAAGGCTCGGCAAGAGAAGGACTGCCAATAAAAAGCCGCTTCGCATGGTCATCGGTTAAGGGACAAACATATGACGCTTTGCGCATCATGATGACTCGTTGGATTCTTGGGCCTCGAGTTCAGCTCGTACTTCGTCCATGTCGAGAGATTGCAGTTTTCCGATGAGATCTCGCAGGGCCTCTTCAGGAAGAGCACCTGGTTGCATGAATACGCCTATACCGTCTTTGAAAGCCACCGTTGTAGGGATTGATCGAATACCGAAAGAGCCGGCAAGTGCTTGTTCAGCCTCTGTATCCACCTTCGCAAATACGACGTCTGGGAATTCTTCTGAAACGCCTTCAAAAACGGGTGCATAGGCTCTACAAGGGCCACACCACTCAGCCCAAAAATCGATGATGACAAGTTTGTTTTCTTCTATGATTTCATTGAATGAAGACCCGTGCAATGTAACTGTCGCCATAGACCCTCCTGTAGTTTAGAGTATATTTGCCCATGCATTCTCCCACGTTGCTGCATCGGCGGTTTCATGTGCTGTAACGTACCCCCAAGAATATGAGCCGAACCCTCGTACTCAGTGCAGTTTTGATTTTTCTCTTAACTTCGGCTTCACCAACTTCAATGTTGCTTGATAATCAGGCTGTGGAATCTGCAGGAGAAGGCGATTCGGTAATTATCTCTGAGATCCTTGTTTCTCCGAATGGCATGAAGAATAACGAAACATGCACAAACTGCTACAACGCTACAGATTGGAACGCTGATGGAGACTATGGGAAGTTTTCAGATCAATTTATTGAACTTCACAATCCTACTTCCGAGGCAATTAACGTATCAGACTGGGTACTCGATGATAAGCCAGATGGCGGTAGTGCCCCTTGTCAAATAGCTCGAAATACAGTAATTCCTGCAAATGGATACATCTCCATCTTCATCAATGCCTCTCGGATTGAACTCGACTATTTCGATGGGGACACTGTATCTCTAACGGATACAAGCGGAACTCTCATCGATGAACTCTCCTACCCAGCCGAAGATTCGTGGTACGGAAATTCCTACATTCCGCTTGAGAATGGTACGATTTGGAAAGTGAGTCCCCCGACACCAGGATTTGCTGAAGGCGAATTCTTCCCATCTGCACAGAACATGGTTGGCTGCTTCGGAATCAGCGATGGTGGAAGGGTCGATGCGATGGTCCTCCAAGGCAGAGTTGTAACTATGAACGGTGAATCGGATGTTATCAACGAAGGAAATGTCCTCATTCGAAATGGAATGATAGAAGCGGTTTGGGGCGATACAATTCCTTCCAATGTTGATCTTACTAACGTTCCAATTATTGATACAAACGGAACCATTTACCCGGGCCTTATCGATTCTCACAATCACATGCATTACAACCACATCCCGCTCTGGGACTTTGATGTACACACATCAACGAAGTCTGAAGAAGGCGGTTATTCAAACAGAAATCAATGGAAAAACAATCCGAACTACAAACGAGATATTTCATGGATGAAGACCTTTGTTCAAGGTGGTAGTATGTGGAATATGGCTGATGAGCAAATGAAGTATGCAGAAGTGATGGCCGTAGCAGGAGGCGTCACAGCGGTTCAGGGATCTCCAAGTTCAAACACGGATGCATGGGATAGTATGCTCTCGAGAAACATCGAATTGTACAACTTTGGGGGTGATGATATTCACACCAAGGTAACGACTCTTGAAAGCGATTATGTTGGAAGCCACATCAAGAATGGAAATAACTCAGGAGATCTCAATGCATGGTACCTTCACCTCTCTGAAGGTGTTGACGAGATCAGCCGAGCTGAATTTGATGTGTTGGTACAAAACGATCTCCTTGTCGGTGAATTGGTTGTTGTCCACGGTACTGCTTTAACCGCAACTGAATTTGCAATGATGGGCCAGGTCGGAGCAGACCTAGCATGGTCGCCTTTGTCGAATCTCCTCTTGTACGGAGATACAACGGATGTTGTTGCTGCTGACCAAGCTGGCGTTCGAATTTCCCTAGCACCTGATTGGGGTCCAAGTGGATCAAAGAACGTCCTTCATGAACTCAAGGTTGCAGATGTGTGGAATAAGCAAGCCCTTGACAGTTATTTCTCTGATTATGAACTTGCATCAATGACAACAACGAATCCTGCGATGGCAAATAATTGGGACCAGTTTGTTGGAAGAATAAATGCAGGTTTGTATGCAGATCTCGTTGTTATCGACAACTTTCATGAAGATCCTTACAGAAATCTCATCGAAGCAATTGATGCAGATGTCCGCTTAACATTGGTCAATGGCCAACCTGTATGGGGAGATATCGACATCATGACCGAATTGAAAGGCAATGATTGGGAAACTGTCACTGGTCCAGGCTTTGACAAGGCAGTCGATGTAACAGACCGTTCCATCGCAGAAGGTACGCAATCATGGAGTACAATCCTCAGCAACATGGAAATGGCCATGGCTCTAAACCCGGCCGATATTGATTCAACATGGTCAGCAAATACGGACAGTTACAGTTCCATGCAAGGAAATGTTCTGAATAATATTTTCACCACCGGAGACACACGCCACTTCAACATCATCGAGACTTCAAATCACGCAAATACGCACGTTGATTTGGATGTTCTACAAGATTATTATGACGTCCCTATGAACAATGGTGAACGGACTGGAGTCAATGTTGTCTTCAACCCACAAGACGGCACTGGAGGTTCAACAACACCAGTCGACCCTGTTGATCCAGTCGANCCTGTTGATCCAGTCGACCCAATCGACAACACAGACGCTAATGAAACAGGAGATACTGGCCGAGATGATTGTCCTCCAAATTGTATTCTTGGAGACGATATTGAAGACACAAAAGCAGAAGAAGACTCCTTGATCGGTCCTGGAATGCTCCTACTGATTATTGTCATCATACTGCTTGTTGCGATTGGGCTCTTAACTCGAGAAAGTGAAGAAGAGAAGGTATTCAGTGAAGATCAAACAGTACTTATCGAAAAAGAATGGGAAAGTGAATCGNTNCAATTNGTNCCNGANATGCCNCCNTTAACTCCACCTCCAAGTGCTACTCTGGAAGAAGAGTAATCAAGAAAAGTCCCAAGTTGGNCCTTCAGGTGTATCTTTAACGACAACACCCAATTCGGCTAACTCGTCACGAATAGCATCGGCTCGAGGCCAATCTTTGTTGCTTCTTGCCTCTGTTCTTTGTGTGAGAAGTTCTTCCACTTTCGGAGCGATTTCAGCCTTTCTTGGATCTTCTTCTGGCTCTGCGAGTACAACCTCAGGTGNAGGCAAGATTCCTAGAATTTGGCCTGCTGTTTCTTCCAACCAAACCTTTGCATAGTTTGCGACTGCCCTTGAATCACCTTCATCAAGTTCCATAGAGAGAATACGTTGGAGTTCCTTGGTCGCAGCAAGGACTTTTGCTACGGCTTCGCGGCTGTTAAAGTCATCATCCATTGCTCGAGCAAATCCTTCACCCATCTTCTCAAGCAGGCCAAGAGACTTTGAGAGAGGATCTTTACTCGTAATATCAGCCGNAGGCAAATCATGANTCTTCCCTTCAGTACATCCACGAAGAGCNGANGCATANGCATCAATNATACGATCATAATTNCGTTGAGCATCTTTCAGAAGTTGTTCATTCATNTCAATCGGAGAGCGATAGTGGGCATTGACCAAAGCAAATCTCAACACCAGTGGATCAATTTTCTTACGGATCTCTTGAATCGTCCAGAAATTACCGAGTGATTTACTCATCTTCTCCCCATCAATATTGACAAAACCATTGTGCAGCCAATATCCCGCAAGAGGTGAATGGCCAGTGTGGCATTCGCTTTGGAAAATTTCAGCCTCGTGATGAGGGAATCTCAAATCATGCCCTCCTCCATGTATATCGAAAGAGACACCAAAATGGTCGAGACTCATAGCGCTGCATTCAATATGCCATCCTGGGCGACCTTCCCCCCATGGTGAAGGCCATGTCGGCTCATCTGGCTTTGCTTGTTTCCACAATGCGAAATCTTTGTGATCACGCTTGCTATCTCCCGTACCTTGGACTCTCCCTCCAGCCCCTTGACGAACTGCATCGATTGATTGTCCTGTGAGTAAACCATACTTCTCTGGAGCGGATTCAACATGGAAATAAACGCCGTCTTTTGCAGTNTATGCATGGCCTTTCTGAATTAAGTCCTCAATGATATGAATCATTGAGTCAACATATTCTGTACATCTTGGATAATGGTCTGCTCGAAGAATGTTGAGGGAATCCATATCTTCGTAATAGGTCTCAATGTTCTTATCAACCAACACTTTCCAATCTTCTCCAGATTCGATTGAACGCTTGATGATTTTATCATCGATATCCGTGAAATTTTGAACATAATCAACATCATAACCCGATGCTTCAAGCCAACGATGAATCAAATCAAATGCAATATAACATCGTGCATGACCTAAATGACAGAGGTCGTAAACCGTCACTCCACAGACATACATCCCTACTTTTCCAGGAGATTGTGTCGTAAAATCGACTTTTTGTTTACGGCGGGTATCGT
Source organism: Euryarchaeota archaeon TMED117 (assembly GCA_002171315.2). Lineage (GTDB taxonomy): Archaea > Thermoplasmatota > Poseidoniia > Poseidoniales > Poseidoniaceae > MGIIa-L2. The sequence continues at coordinate 13,872 of NHFS02000007.1, forward strand.
GAAGGCGGAGTGGCATCTGAACAAGTCGATGGTGTAATCACTCTCACTTGAAGGTTCATACGCAACATCTGTTACGCANGCATGAGGCTCATGTTTAATTTCACTTCAGACGAGGGGGTTGAGATTTTTAACCGGCGTCTTAAGGACACTCGGCTAATTCAAATCTCTTGGATATTGCCAACAGTATCCATTTTACTTGCAACTTTCATTCATTATTTTTCAGGAAATTATCGAGACATACCCTTTTTCATATCTGAAACTGATCATCCTGGAATGGAAGATCATATTTTTTCAATCGGCCTCTTTTTATCCGCATTAATACAGATTGTAGTGGCAGTCCGACTCTACATCTTGTTCAAACCTATTGCTTCGCCGAAACTACATCTTGTCGCCCTATTGTGTGGATTAGTGACTTCGACACACCTAGCAGTCCTCGCATTTGTAACGATGGAACAAAACCTTGAGATTCATATTTACACAGCAATGGTGGTCTTCCATGGAGGTTTTGCATGGGCGTTTGCAACACATTTCTCATTGCCGAAATCCAATTCAAAGGGGAGAAGGATTCGAATCTACTCGTTATTGATTGCTTTTACATCTCTTATGGTGATGTCATTATCAATTCGTGATGGAATCAAAACCGGAGAAGAGGAATTAGGGATTCATTCTTCTGAGATTCAATTAGAATATCTGCAACCATGGGTTAATTATGCTGCTCCAGCAGAATACCTGCTCTTCTTTGGACTTATAGGATGTTTAGCTTCATTCCGAGGGGACATCAAGGAACACGCCAGCAAGGGTCAAGATTCGCCTATCGAGCGTTGAAAGCGCGACATTATTGGGATCAATCCCCTGTTTGCATGTATCTTTCCAAACCTGAACAGTCATTGTTCGATGTGATAGAACATGCCGAATAGATCCGAGATACTCAAGTCCTTTCGTATTGATATCATCTTCTATTTGAGGACCCCAAAGACCTGCGAATAATCCTGAATTGGGGCGTTGTATCAATTCAGGTCGCCCATGAGAATCGATCTTTACAACACATCGAAGTTCGACACGTTTTTTCTTTTGCTTCTTAGGTTGTGGCAATTCATTTGCTCGCAAAGTACCTTTGCAACTTTCATGCACTGGGCATACATCACACAATGGATTTCTTGGTCGGCAAATCAGTGCCCCAAGTTCCATCATCGCTTGATTCCAATCTCCTGGATGCTCACGAACAAGATTCAAATCGGCAAATACTTGGACATCTTTTACAGATGGATTTTCTTTATTGGTTTGACGAGCCATTACTCGACGAACGTTTCCGTCAACGCATGCAACTGGATGATTGAACGCAATCGAAGCAACTGCAGCAGCAGTGTAAGGACCGATTCCTGGCAAGGCTAGAAGTTCGTCGTATGTTGAAGGAAGAACTCCTTCATAATCGGTTTCCACAATCTGAGACAGTGCATGAAGTCGCCTTGCCCTGGAGTAATATCCGGCACCTTGCCAAAGGAAGAGAACTTCATCCACCTCAGATTCTGCCATCGAAGAAGGAGTTGGGAATCGCTCAAATAATCGCTGATGATATTCTATGCCACGTTCCATTTGCGTTTGTTGAAGAAGAATTTCAGACAATAAAATCGACCAAGGAGATGGATTCATTCGCCATGCCAAGGCCCGTTGATTTTTGTTAAACCAATTCAGAAGAGCATCTTGATTCAATCGCCCATCGCCTCCGCATCAATCAATGCAGAAGCGACATCTAGGTCTTGATCAGCATCACCAAATGAACCACGTTCCTGTTCAGACATGTCCCCACACTCAAGAGCGTAATCGAGGACATTTTTTACTGCCTCAGGATGAAATTGGACAGAACGAATTGGCCGAGTAGGATGTCGACAAGCAGCGATGTTACAATGTTCTGTAGAAGCGATAACTTCCATTTCACCACTGTTGGTGACGAATTCTTGATGCGTGAACAATTGTTTCACCTTTGTACCATTTTGATATGTCACTTCCGCCATAAAGGCATGATTCTTGTCATCTCGTTCAATCCTCCCTCCAAACGCTGCACAGATTATTTGGTGTCCGAAGCAAATCCCCAGTATTTCTGCTTTTGAATTCTGAATTAATGAGACGACTGCATCCATCCACGGCTCCCATAAAGTAACATTCTTACGACTACCTGTAATCACAATCACATCCGTTTCTAACGGTTGTTTTACTCTGGTTCCGAATGGATACTTTCGTGGATTTTCAATATGTGGAGACCAAAGAAAAACATCGTATCCAGGGAAATGCCTGATGATCTCCTCGCATCCTTTCTCGCCAAATGCTTGACGTTCAGCAAGCAAGTCTACAATAAGGAGGCGCTTCATAACGATCTATGCTGATTTTGCTGCTTCAATTTTAGCATCGTTTGATTTAATTTGTTCCCAAACGAGTTCGGCAATATCCTTTACCTCAATGTTTGAATCAATTGCTGATAGGCCATCAGTGACCATTGTTGAGCAGAATGGACAGCCTACTGCAACAGTATCAGCGCCGGTTGCTGCAAGTTCCTTAGCCCGAATGATGTTGACTCGATCATTTCCTTCTGGAACAGATTCTTCCATCCACATCTGAGCGCCACCTGCTCCACAACAGAATGAACCACGTCCATGGCGTTCTGCTTCAACATCCACGCCACCAATTATGTCACGTGGAGCATCGTATTCTCCACCTATTCTTCCGAGATAACATGGGTCGTGATAGGTTACGGATCCATCATGCTTCGGCTCAGGTAGTTTTCCTTCACTTTGGAGGTGAGCAATCAGTTGTGAGTGGTGCATGACTTCGATGTCTTCTCCACCATAGTCCTTGTATTCCTTGCCTAGTGTATGGAAGCAATGAGGGCAAGATGCAACGACTTTCTTCACACCGAGTTCATCAAAGGTTTCCAGATTGGTTTCAGCAAGCATTTGGAAGAGATATTCATTGCCTGCGCGTCGTGCTGCATCTCCACTGCAACCTTCTTGCATTCCAAGAATACCAACGTCCAATCCGGCTTCTTTCATAATTGAGATCGTGTCTCGAGCGACCTTTTTGTTACGTTCATCAAAGGAGGCCGCACAGCCTGCGAAGTAAATGTATTCAGCTGGTTCAGCCACCTTTACATCAAGATCAGCAGCCCAGTCACCTCGCTCGTGTGATGGAAGACCGTAAGGGTTTGAATCGGATTCTAGGTTCTCAATAGTAGCCATAAGCGGCATGATTGTGTCCTCAACTGATTCATCAAATTCCATTCGCTCCATCATGAGGTGACGACGGGCATCGGTGAGTTTGGGTACATGTTCGATGTTCACAGGGCATACATCGACACAAGCATGACAGGTTGTGCATGCCCAAACCGCTTCTTCACCAAATCGAGCAATGATGTCTTCTTCAGGTGTTTCTCCAGCAAATAGTTGCGATGAATGCTCATTGGCATAATTACGAACATCGTGAATGATTTGCATTGGGTTGAGAGATTTACCTGAGGCATATGCAGGACATACGTCTTGACAACGGGCACAGGAGGTACACGCCCATCCATCGATAAGGCTCCTCCATGTGAGTTGTGTGAAACTTGAGGCTCCAAAGGTTTCCAATTCTAAATCATCCAAAGCCACAGCTGAGCCACTTTCATCCGTTTCAAGAGGTCGCATTTTTGCCATTGGTTCTGTATCAAAGAAGGCGACGTTTGGTAATGCCATGACCAAATGCATATGCTTGGACAGTGGAATCAAGAAAAGGAAGGTACAAATCGCAACCATGTGAGCCCAGTAGGCGATATTAATCGTACCTTGGCTTGGTGAGAACGTATCAGCAACCCATGCTCCTATCATTTCCCAAGTTGGATCAGGATTTTCTCCAGCTTCGACAACGTAGGACGTTGTGCAAATTGTCATAATCAGGAGTAAAATCACGTTACCTTCAAGTTGCGACTTTCCTTTCAATTTCTCAGGAGTGAAAAGAATACGTCGGTTAAGAGCAAGGAAACAACCGAGAAGCGCACTTGTGTATCCAAGTTCAACCATCCCATTCCAAATTCCATTCAAGAATTCAGGGAGGATGTGTTCACTAAATCGATTTGCTGTTGCTAAGTCAAGCATGTCGGAAGAGAGCATCAAAAAGCCCCAGAACATGAGTACGTGCATTGTTCCTGCAACTTTGTCCTCCAAGACCTTCTTTTGACCTAACCAAACTGTAAGAGTCTCTTTCAAACGCTTGCCCCAAGAATCAAAACGCTTGTCTGGAGCTCCCAAAAGAACCAGGCGAGTTGCTTTTTGAACCTGATATGTAAAGAAAGCAATCGACACACCACCGAGGATTAAAAGGAGATAATACCCACTAATTCCCGCATAGGAAACATCCAGTGGATGGGTCATCATGTTGTAAGCCAAGGGCCTTCAATGTTTCAACCCAACGATTGAAACAATACCAATCCTAATGATTGTGAAACAACTGGAGGAGCCATGGTGAAAGCGAGCGCTCCAGGAAAGTGTATTCTTTTCGGAGAGCATGCTGTCGTTTACGGACAACCTGCAGTCGCTTGTAGCATTAACCAACGAATGGTTGTGGAACTGGAAGAGGAGAAAAAATTTGATTCATGGCGACTTGATGGAGCGATTTTGAATTTTTCAAAACACCCACATATTGATTTTCTCAAAGATCAGTTATGGCCAGAGAATGTTAAGCCACCACTCAAAATTCGAATACGAGGGACCGTCCCTGCTGCCTCTGGTCTTGGTTCATCAGCAGCGTTGTCAGTTGCTTTAGTGGCTGCTTTACAACAACTCAGGGATGAAGATATTGACGCAGGAATTGCTGGGCTATTATCCCACCAAGCTGAAGCATTCGCGCAGGGCGGAAGAGCAAGTCCAATCGACACGGCAACAAGTGCATCAGGAGGGTTTGTTGTCCTTTCAGATACAGTCAACGAAACTCTTGACCACATTGGCGAGAGATCATTGCAATATCAAGACGAAATTACTACATGGCAATTGCATTCATTCATTGCAGACATCCCTGACGATACGTTTCTTGTCATTGGTAACACGGGCGTTCATGCCTCAACATCAAAACAAGTAGCAAAAGTAGCCTCATTGCTTGAAAAACAACCAGAACGTCACGTTGAGATTGAAGCGATTGGATCTATTGCTCGAAGAGGGATTGAAGCACTACGTGCAGGAGATATGGAATCGGTTGGGAAGGCGATGACTGAAAATCACATCGTTTTACGTTCGTTAGGTGTTTCTTCACCAGAATTAGAAAAACTCATCAAAGCAGCTGCACCTTCGAGTTTGGGTGTTAAATTAACTGGTTCAGGAGGTGGTGGATGTATGATTGCATTAACCAAAAATCCCGAACAAACAGTTGGAGCAATTGAGATGGAAGGTGGAAGAGCATTCATCTCCCCCTTTAACTCACCTGGAGTTCGTATTGAGACCCTCTCATCACAGGATAGTGGCCCTCAGTAGATTGTTTTTTACTGTCATAATACCCACTGCGGCAGAGCCGTCAGTTTATATACTCCGGGCAGAAGGATGGTGACATGACCACCGATGAAGAGCGTTTGACAGTAGTCAACGTCGTTGCTAGTACCCGTGTTGCCGAAGAACTTGATCTCCCTGACATTGCAATTCAACTCAATTGTGAGTA
>NHFS02000076.1 GCA_002171315.2 Euryarchaeota archaeon TMED117
AAGCCTATTCATACTGGCATGCAGTCAACGATGAGCTCTCAGGTAAACTTCAACTGGCACAGATGGATGTCGAAGAAGTGGAAATGGTCGAAGCACAGGTTGACTGGACAGAATTGGCCTAATCGTTAGATTCTGTACCCGTTTTCTTCCTAAAATAACAAGAGGCTAAAGGGCCAACCTCAAAGACCCCGAGTTCTTGGATAAAGCATTCCCAGTTTATGGGAGGGCGTGAACTTCAATGGGCGAAGGCATCAAACTTCCAGTTATCAACGGCTTGGGCCGAACAGATCGAATAGACAAATGGTGGACGCAACCTCTTGCAATGGGTATTGCACTCACTGCTGCGCTCATCTACACAGCATGGCGACTCATCATCTTCCCAGACAGTATCTCTTACGAACTTGAAGGTTCCAAAGTAATGTCGCCTATTTTCTCTCCGAACATCTTGGAGTGGGACCTTTTTGGCCTCAATGAATGGGACCATCCCGGTTGGGTCAATGCTGCAATTCTTGTCCTTTGGATTCCGTTCGGTTTCCGTGGAACCTGCTACTACATGCGTCGAGTCTACTACAGAACCTTCTTCGCAAGTCCTACGGCTTGCTGGGTTGACGAACCTGATATCAACAAGAAAATTGGATACGGTGGAGAAAAGCGCCTGTTCATATTCAATAATCTGCACAGATATTTCCTCTATGCTGCAATCATCATCATCGCCATCAAATGGTGGGATGTTACGCACACACTCCATTTTGAGGAAGGATGGGGGTTCTCTTTTGGCACATTCATCATGGCGACTGAAGCATTTTTGTTGACTATGTACGTCACATCATGCCACGCTCTGCGCCACCTTGCTGGTGGAAGTTTAGATCGCTGGGTCAGCGGAATCTCTGCGTTTCGTGGAAAACTCTTCAAGAAAATTAGCGTATTCAACCAATCACACGGCTTTTGGTTCTGGACCAGCCTTGGATTCGTATTCTTGGGCGACTTGTGGACGCTTGCGGTAGCTGAAGGGCACATCAACGACATGGCCTTCGTAATCATGGGGTGATTAAATGAGTGAAGAATACATGAAACACGAATACGATGTCGTTGTTATCGGTGCTGGTGGAGCAGGTCTGCGTGCTGCAATAGAAGCTGCACGCAGTGGAGCGAAAACCGCTATTATCACAAAATCTCTTCTTGGTAAAGCACATACTGTCATGGCCGAAGGTGGTTGCGCTGCTGCTTTGCAAAACGCAGACCCTCGTGATGGATGGAAGGTTCACTTCCACGATACCATGAAGGGAAGCAAGTGGCTTGCTGACTGGCGTATGGCTGAATACCATGCTAAGGAAGCTCCTGACCGAGTACGTGAACTCGAACAATGGGGCGCTGTCTTTGACCGTACACCAAAACAACTCATTAATCAGCGAAACTTCGGAGGACACACCTTCCCTCGACTCGCTCACGTTGGAGATGCAACTGGGCTCGAGATCATTCGGACACTCCAAGAACGGGGTATTCACGAAGGAATTGATATCTTCATGGAATACACGGTACGTCATCTTCTCAAGGAAGGCGATCGTGTAACAGGATGTGTTGCTTACACCCGCGTTGACGGAGAATTTCATGCGTTCTCAGCAAAGTCTGTCATCTTAGCTACTGGCGGAATTACTCGATGTTGGAGCGTGTGCTCTGGTTCCTGGGAATACACGGGAGATGGACATGCTCTGGCAATGTGGGCAGGTGCTGAACTACGTGACATGGAATTTATCCAATTCCATCCTACTGGAATGGTATGGCCGCCATCCGTACGAGGAATTCTCGTTACGGAAGGTGTTCGTGGAGAAGGTGGGCGTCTTACCAATAATGAAGGAGAGCGTTTCATGTTTGATTACGTTCCTGATATGTTCAAGGGCGACCACGCTGAAACCATCGAAGAATCGGATAAATGGGTCGAAGAGGTTGTTAGTGGAAAACTTGCAACCGTTCGTCGCCCACCCGAACTCCTAACTCGGGACGTTGTTGCAAAAGCGATCAAGGCAGAGGTTGGTGCTGGAAGAGGTTCCGAACACGGCGGCGCATACCTCGACATTTCTCATCGTGGTCCAGAAGCCATCAAGAAGAAATTGCCTTCGATGTATCACCAATTCATGGAATTGGCTGGTGTTGATATTACAAAAGACAAGATGGAAGTCGGTCCAACAGCCCACTACGTCATGGGAGGAATCCTCGTGAATGCTGAAACTCAGGAATCAACTGTTCCTGGTTTGTATGCATGTGGAGAAGCTGCAAGTGGATTACATGGTGCAAACCGTCTCGGTGGAAACTCACTGTCGGATCTAATCACATTTGGAAAGCGGGCTGGTGAGTTCGCCTCAAAGCGTTCGAAAGACCTTGCTCAACCCTCTATTGATGATACTCAAGTTCAGAAAGCAATCGAAGAAATGATTCAACCTCTTAACAAAGAAGGCGGAGAAAATCCAGGAGTCATTTATGATGAAATGCGAGAGATGATGCAGAATAAAGTCGGAATCATTCGTACTAAGGATGAACTTGAAGAAGCACTAGTTGAACTTAGTGACTTCAAGAAGCGAGCGCTTGCATCGTTCCCGGGTACATCTCGACGTTACAATTCTGGATGGCATCAAGCACTCGATTTAATCAACATGGCTGACGTATCCATAGCATGCACTCTTGCTGCACTCACACGTGAAGAAAGCAGAGGTGGACATACTCGTGAAGATATGCCTGTACCCGAGGACGAATATTGGGGCAAGACTCTGAACATCATCTGGATGGAAGAAGGAGAAGTAAAGATTCGACAAGAGCCTGTAGAAGAGATGAGAGATGACCTCAAGGATGCAATCAAGGAAGTTAAGGACATGATTGCCGAACGGGCTGAAAAACAAGCAGGAGGTGGCAAGTAATGTCATTGAAAGGAAAGAAGCAGGCATTCAAGGTCGCTCGTGGTGAAGACGGAGAAACAACATTGCAAGATTACGAAATTACTCTCGATGAAGGAATGGTCGTTCTCGACTGTATTCATCGCATTCAACACGAAGAAGAACCAGATATGGCGGTTCGCTGGAACTGTAAAGCAGGAAAATGTGGTTCATGTTCTGCTGAAATCAACGGACGTCCACGGTTGATGTGCATGACTCGCATGAGTGATGTTGTTGCTGAAACCCCTGAAGGACAACCTATTGAGATTCGTCCAATGAAGGCATTCCCACATATCAAAGATCTTGTAACAGATGTTCAATGGAATTACGATATTGCCCAAAAGATTGCTCCGATCAATGGTCCTGAAGAGATGAACTGGGAATTTAACCAAATGGAAGCTGATAGAGTTCAGCAATTCCGAGAATGCATCGAGTGTTTCTTGTGTGTCAACACATGTCACGTACTAAGAGATCATGAGATGTTTGACGACTTCGCTGGACCAAGAAACTTAGTTCGACTTGCTCAGTATGAAATGCATCCACTCGATACAGAAGACCGTGTTCCTGAGATCAAGAAAGAATTCGGAATTGAATACTGCAACATCACCCGATGTTGCACTGAGGTTTGTCCTGCCGGAATCCAGATCACTGATGATGCGATTATTCAGCTCAAAGAACGAGTTGTTGATCGCTATTATGACCCACTACAGCGAATTTGGAGAACCATTACTCGAAAGAAGGTTCGATACTGATACTATTTCTTCCAAAAATAAACCACTTTTGGCACCCCTGAAAACATAGCGTAATATACTCGCTTGGATGATGTATAGGGCATGGACAGAACAATATCAGACATAAAGAGAGAGTTTTCAACCGCCAGTACTGCAGGTTATATTCTAGGCTTCTTAGGCCTCACAACCATCGTCGCAACACAGTTAACAACACTCATGCCGTTGCTCTTCGCACCAACGGTTTGTGGGACATTAGGAATCCTTCTCTACAAATCTCAGATCAGCAAGAAACAGGTTAACATCATTGCAAAAACAAAACCCAATGCAAGTCAAGCGTCAATGGTTTTGGGTAAAATTTAATCCGATGAAGGATTGTTTGTTGCAATGTCAAACCCCACATCTAACTCAAATCTTATGCATCTGGAATGTATAGACCGAACATGGCCATAATCCAATGCCCTCATTGTGAGAAGGATATTGAATTAGAAGCGGGCTCCTCTGGACTATTCGATTGCCCTTATTGTGAAGAGCAGTTCTCATGGGGAAATACTCCCCACTCTTCCACCACCAGGTGGTTTGATTTGTGGTTAGGTCTTCTTATTCCATCATCGACTATTTTTCCAGGAATACCAATGTTATTGTTCATTTTTGAACCTCAAGGATTGGAAGGTTTGATTTATTTGATCGTAGGCATTATCTCCAATATCTTAACCACACTAATCCTTGGTTTGATAGGACTACGAATGCAGAGATATCAATTAGCGCTAGGTGCGTTATTCTCACCAATCGCTAGTGCACTAACGTTCTATCTTTACGCAGAAACAATCTAGTTCACCCTGCTTATCGAATAAGAAAGAGAATCATCAAAAATGCACTCACGCCTAAGACTAGGTGAGGCAAGTAATCGAGATGATTGAATCTGGAGAAGAATAAAGATTACTTTTCAAGCATATTTTCAATTTCTTTTGTTGCAAGAATTAATGTTGGGGCCCAAAGACCAACGAAGATCCCTAGTTGCTCATCTTCACCTTGAAAGTAGATGTACAAAGACAATACTACTGACAACATACTTGCTAAAAACCCAATTCTTGATATTTTACTACTCATTTTTTTCACCTTAACTTACAATCTCTTTCCATTCACGTATAAACTGGTGTTTTGAAAAGAACCATCGTTGATTGAACTTCTCGGTGCTAACGCTGCTTCCATTGACCAGAATTAATCCGAGTATTCTCTTCTACATGTCCCGAATAGACATATGTCCACGCCCATTGCATGCCTTGATTCGTTTGAACTGGGACAATCGTTCGTTCATACAGAGAATTTTTGTTTCCGTAACCATAGAATCCTTCAATCGAATCCATATTGCCCAGGCATGACTCAGCATCATTCATTTTGATCAATTCTCCGTGAACAATCCCCTCTCCAGTCTTTACACCAGGGAAATAATCGAGATCATAGAGTGATCCATGCATGCTTCCATCTTCTATTGATTCAATGTATGGAGAAAGCTCTCCATGGCGAACCTCTCCGCTCATCAATGTCCCGTAAACAAACAAATGTTCGATGACTGGCGCTTCCCATGCCCCATTCATTGAATGCGCAAGACCTGTGTCTGGCAATCCTCGATTGAGAAGTCCTCGCTGAATCAAACCTGCATACTCATCAGTTGGTTGAGTGTAATGAGGCCTGATTTTATCTTCGCAAACGACGTAGGTCAAAGCTGTAATGATTTCTCCATCTGACCTCACGACCATGACTTCCTTTGGTTCATAATAGCCTCCTTTTGTTCCTTCTTTCATATTCATCGTCCGCCAACCCTCCTCGTCTAAATCGAAGAGAGCACCCGGTGTTGCGTGGTAATGATTCAGNGGNACNACGTCCGCAGCACCNCCNTTTCNNCCTNTAGANTGATAGTGGAATTTCANNTTNTNNCCAAGNATCCATGCTGGTTCAATCTCAGTTAATCCATCAGGATTACGACCGTTTCTTTCACAATATCCTTTCCAGTCCTTCCAGTCTAAGTTTGACCCGTATCCAAAATACATCATCTCAATCCGCTCCGGATTAAGTAATNAATTANTAGTTATTAAACTTACCAATTACACGGTTCAAGNNTCTCTTGACCTTGCATATATGGCTGAAGTGCTTCAGGAACTTTGACGCGACCATCTTCAAGTTGGTTCTGTTCGATGATTGCTACGAGAGCCCTTGAAGTCGCTACTGCGGTCGAATTCAATGTGTGAACCATCGGNTGATTTGGATGNCCAGGNGTTCCATATCGAATNTCGAGTCTGTTGGANTGATAGTCTGTACAGTTTGAACATGATACNATTTCTTTGAATGCNTTCGCACCNGGNAGCCATGCTTCAAGATCATACTTGCGAGCGGCAACTGTGCCCATATCTCCAGTACAGATGTTGACCACTTCATAATGGAGTCCGAGTGCATCCCANAGATCTACGCAGTTTTGCAGTAATTCCTCATGNANTTCCCAAGATGTTTCAGGTGTTGCGATGATGATCTGTTCAACTTTTGTGAACTGGTGAACTCTCCANATGCCTCTGTCTGATTGACCATGAGCTCCAACCTCTCGNCGGAANCATGAGGAAACGCCAACCATCTTGATTGGCAACTGNTCTTCNGGNATNGTTTCTCCCATGAACATAGCCGTNAGTGGGTGCTCAGCNGTNGCAATCATGTAGTANCCATCNGGCTCGATACCATACATCACGGTCTCAAAGTCAGAGAGGTCTGTTACGCCCTCGTAAGCAGTACGATTCATCATGACAGGTGGTTGAACGAAGGTAAANCCACGTTGTTGAATAAAGTCAACAGAGTAGGCTTGNAGAGCCATTTCCATTCGAGCGAGATCTCCCTTNAGGAAAAAGAANCGNCTTCCAGTAATCTTAGCAGCACGNTCAAGGTCAACCCACTTGTTCTCTTCAATCAGTTCATTGTGCGTCTTTGGTTCAAACGTGAACGTTGGNTCTTGACCATGTAAGGAATGTTTNGTATTTCCAGATTCATCAGCACCTGAAGGGACTTCTGGATGAAGGAGATTGGGAATACGCATACGGATGGCATCTCTCTCTTCNAGAACTGCTGCAGTTTGTGCTTCCATTTCAGAAATTTGTGAACCTAAATTTGCAACTTCTGCAAGAATACGTTGTGCCTCTGCTTCATCTCCAGACTTCTTGGCAGCACCAATCCCACGAGCTGCCTCNTTCTTCTGACGNCTNAAATCAGAGGTCTTGTGAAGCAAATCTTTCCATTTCCCATCCAATGTGATGACNCTATCGATTTGGTCGTGAGGAAGACTGCGTCGGTCGAAATCTGCTCGGATTCGATCCGGTTCATCTCTGAATAAATGGATATCAAGCACTCTTCATCACCTACAAACTGATATTAAACTGGAACATTGCCATTCCAATGGTCATGAATCCACCAAGGATGTAACCAAGAATGGCNCCACCATTGAGCAGCGGAAGGCCTGCTTGCGCTTTTCCTTGGCCAACATACCACATGAGGACTGAATACCCTACAAGACTTCCAAAGAGTGTTGCCATNGCCATAATCAAACCATNATCNCCTCCGATGTACTGGAGAGTAGAGAGAACGAGCATACCAGGGAAGATAACATCGCCTAAGCCCATCAGCATAGCATCGTTACTCTTCTTGATAACACGCTCTCGAGGTTGTGNAGACGATTGTATGNNGNCGGAATCAGGACCATCANTCGAAGGTTCNACATCTCCAAGAGGTGTGCGTTCTGCTCTAAATGAATAGTCAGAATCTTGNGGAGCAACCAAGAGAATAGGNAAATTGAGNTTGATCATNGTATCAGCAAGATCGAGCATATGCTTNGATTTGTACACAGCCCATGCATCATATATCGCNGCNGCAANCATGAACACCATNATCAAGGTNGGAACAAAAGANACNCCGAGCATNACNATGACNCCTGAACCCACGAGGATTCCGACGGTATTGACGACATACCATTCGCTGTGAACATAGAGTAGAATCATCAAGATGATACTCACAAGCAAACCAATCATTGTTGGAATGTCTTCAAAGACAATTCCTCCGCTGAGGAACATTGAGGATTCAACAACACCTGCAGTCATAGAGTAATTATCGCCGATGACAACTGTATGGAGATGCGTTGTGTCATCGACGGTGTCTTTTGGTGTATCACCGAAGGCAACTGCAACATTTTCTCCTTCAGGCACGTCGATAATTAGTCTCTGGACCATACTTGATCCATACAGGAGACGTGCTTCATCTTCGGTTGTGATAAGAAGTTCAGTATATCCTGAAGCATCAATATCTGTCAATCTGACATCTCGGATTTGGTCTGCGAAGTTATTGATTGAGACTTTACCTTCATCAACAACGAGAATCTCTTCAGCAGGTTGGTAATTCCAAGCAACAATATCTCCTCCTTCAGTTCCAAGAACGATGAGTTGGTCATCAGTACTTGCTTCACTCATTTTCTTATCAGCAACGTTTGAGTAACCAACGTCAACTGCTGAGAAATTTGCACTCGAGGTTGCGTTGATGAGAACCGTCGCAGGAGGGGCTGTCGAACCTACATTGGGAGGTGCGTTCACCGTTTTCTCAAGTTCCACGACACCAGCCATTTCTTTACTAACGATGAGCAGATGTGTGTCATCGAGCAATTCCGCTTCAATGAGATCATCTATGACTTTCATCTCGTTTGGAAGTTGCCAGGTCGCCTGGAAAGTCATGACATTCGGGGATTCCTCAAAGGTGGCAAAGCGGTGAAGTTTCTCCCCTCCATCAACAATGTAAACTGAGTCACTTGTCTCAACTGCAAGAATGCAACCAAACTGTACTCGAGGGAACATATTCCCATCATTATCAAACTCAAAACACTCGTAGGTTGAGAGGAGAGTACCGTCAGTAAGTGAAAGGGTTTGAATCAATGCTCCATTGTTGATCGTAATGGTGTCTTGCCCAGTTGCGACAACAAGTTTTTCAAATTCATAACTTTGGTTTCCATGAAGTATTACCGATGTCCAAATTGGCTCATCCATCCCAAGTTGATTCAATCGAATTGTGTTGTTGATGATTCCATTTTCATTGGTACGGATTGAATCAATGTATTGATTCATTCCAATCTCAGTCAAGTATTCAGCCTCTACGAAGTCTGTTGATTCATACTCGAAGGGTTCTACGGTATCATCAACCATGATCTGATGGGCGAGTGGTACGCTTGCATACATCAATGCAATGAAGAGAATACCCATGATTCCGTACTTGATGACCCATTCTTTCTTGTAGCGGGCGAGAGCAAGAATCGCAGCAGTGAAGATAAAAATCATCAACAATTCAAGGGCAATAAAACGTAACTGAGACGCTCCTTCAGCCCCGAACGCTTGCAATCCAGCCTTGTCGTACCATGGACGAATAAACATAGCAAGGAAGATTGTTACGATGAACATCGAAGCCATTCCGATCATAGATGGAAGTTGGCGGCGAAAGTCTCCGTTCATGTCGCTCATGCTTCTGCCATACAAGAACTACATTTGAGCACATCGCTACAACCATGACTAGAATCGCCTATCGCCACACCTATGACGAGTGTACGATACGAGGAATCTGGGGGAGTGAATGTCCGATATCCGACACTGGCTTGATCAGACCAAGTTTCGAGGCATGAGACTTGGACTTGACCGCGTGGATGGAGTCCACAAACACCTCGTTCAAAACTATGATTCAACCATCATTCATGTTGCAGGAAGTAACGGTAAAGGGACTGTTTGTGCATTAACAGCAACACATCTGAATCGTTTGAATCGAAGTACGGTTATGTTCACTTCACCACATCTTGTACGTGTCGAAGAGCGGATTCGAGTTAATGGAAGACCGATCTCTGAGGAACAGTTCAACACGTACTTGTCGCTTATTCGGCAAACAGAAATCAGTTTGGATCTTGAATTGACCTTTTTTGAGGTTACATTTCTTGCTTCCTGTCTTTGTGCAAGGGACATTAATCCTGATGTCTTCATCGTAGAAACAGGACTTGGTGGACGCTTTGATGCTACACGAATCCTGCCAGCAGATGTATCTTTACTCACATCGATTGCGCTTGAACATCAAGATATTCTTGGCAGCACATTGGCTGAAATAGCCGCTGAAAAGGCAGCCATTGCTCGACCCAATAAACAGATGCTTGTTCGAGAAATACAAGATACTGAAGTTCGATCCGCAATTGAGTACGAAGCACGCTACGCAGGGCAAGAGTCTCTTGGGGAAATTCCTTCGCCTGCAAGTATAGAATGGATTAAAATCGACTCGGATTCTTCAATGAAAGAAGAAGCAATGGCGTTGGTAAAAGCAACGTTAAACCATCTTGATTTCAATATTGATTCGCTTGATGAATCCATGCTTGCTCTAAATTGGCCTGGTCGAATGCAGCACATTCAACCAATGTCTTGGGGAGGAACTCTTTTTGTGGATGCCGCCCACAATCCTAGCGGATTGAAACGAGTGATTCCTACTATCTCTGAACTCTTATCTTCACAGCAAGAATGGACCTTGGTCTTTGGTTGCACCCCTCAGGATGATTTGGAAGAATTTGCCCATCCTTTACTCGATCTCTGTAAGGAACATCCTCCTTCTCATGTTCTCCTTACAGTACCTCAAACAGGACGGTATCCAGGTGTACCTATTTCAGAACTATCAAATCTGAATTGGACTTGTACGCAATCAGTGCTTCACACATCATCTCCAAAGGAATTGAAACCGATTCTTGAAACGAACAAACCTGAATTCACGTTGGTAATCGGTTCACTCTATCTCATCGGAGAATTGTTTGAGACATTTCACTTCTATGGGTCAAAACATCTCGACTTGCTCCCACAAAACACTCAAAGGTAGGAAGAACGAGCCCTGTATGAGTCAAGATGAGTGACAAGTGGGACCTTCGATTTATTGAACTTGCACACCACATTAGTTCTTGGAGTAAAGATCCTTCAACAAAGGTTGGTTGTGTGGTTGTTGGTGCTGACCGAGAGATTCGGTCAACAGGATTCAACGGCTTTCCAAGAGGGATCGATGATTCATTAGAACGACTCCAGAACCGAGAAGAAAAATATCCTCTTATCTGTCATGCTGAGGAAAATGCCATCATGCATGCTGCCCGTATTGGCGTTTCTCTCAAAGATTGCACAGCCTATGTGACATGGCCTCCATGTACTCGGTGTGCTCGTTCATTGATTCAAGCAGGTATTGTCGAAGTTGTTTATGCAGGTGGCAGCGATATACCAGAGCGATGGGTCGAAGATTTCACACGTTCTACGAGTATGATGAAAGAAGCTGGCCTTAGACTTCGTAACGTCGACTTGGAATAATCAACCCCAGAAACGTCGAGTCCTAGCATATTCGATTTCTGCATGATGTATTGATTGGAGAAGACTGTCCATGTTGCCATTGTGTCCTTTTCGAAGGATACGCTGAGCAGTCGCCTCACCAACACCTCTTGCCATTAGACAAACAATTGCATGGAATCCGTGGGTTTTGATCAAGGAAGCGTTCCGAATCATACGGTTACGATCACTTTCTTCGTCCGAAGCGACCCATCCTTCAAGCATCTTTTCAAGACCTTCCCGCGCACAGACAAGCATTTGTCCCTTGCAAACAATACAGTTCCCTGGGTCCTTGAGTTCGGGATATCGTTCAACTCTAAATCGACGAATAGCCTGACATTTTAAGCAACATAGGACTGCGCGTTCATTCATCAATCGTAGACGTAATCTTGCGCGGACCGCCTCATTATCCCAGTTGGGAAGAAGTAAGTCGCGTTGACTTCGATCTGAAATCCCAAGAGGGCCTGTTGGCGTAACAACAATATCGAGTAGTCCCGATTGTATTCCTTGTAAGACATCTTTCGCTCCTTGAATGTCCATACGTTCGAAGTAGAGTTTACTGAGAACTTCATCAACAACAATGGTTCCTCGATATTTACGAACCAAAGCACCTAGGTTGATTTTTCGCGGGTCAACACCATGACGTAAGATTCCAAATGTTTTCGCCACTTGTGCAAATCTCCAACGAACTTGTCGAGAGTTTGGAAGAGTAACTGCGAGTAATCCTTCGATTCCGCCGGCTGGAAGTTCATTGAGCCAATTGACAACATCGTGCGGTTCTAAATCAGCACCTGAAAGATGAATTCGTGTTGGTTCGACCATTAAGCCCCCCCAACGCCCTGTCTTGGTTGAAGCCATTGCAAGGAGGAGATGTCCAATCGTTTCATTGATCAGCGTCCCTTGGCAGATATTGATGACAAGCGCTTCAGAACGTCGTTCGATTGTGATTGTTTGATCGTCAGGTAATGCTTCTGTGGCATCAATATGTCTGGTGATGGCATCCGCAAGAAGCCCAAGTGCTTCACCATCCAGTGGATAATCTGCTAATGGCATCCCATCATGAGCAAGAATTCCAGCTGGGTCTATTTGGTTGAGTTCTCGAGGCTCAAGTAGATTGAAATCCTCTGCGACAAGGCGACGCAGTCGACCAATGTTTCGTGCTACTGCAGCAGGAACTGGTGGAAGTTCACCGACCCATGTCGGCGCTTCACCCTGTATTGAGACAGGAGCGACAAGAACTTCGCTTTGTTCTGGGTCAGCATCAACAATAGTCCATGTACGTCCTGCCATGACGAATTGACGGATTCTCCCATCTTCTTCTTCTCCACTTCCATTGAGTTCAAGCACGAAGGATTCGTCGACGTTTCCAATTGTTCGACGAGTAACAACATCCCGTACACGATAGGATTGTTTGTCCGGTATCATCGAAAGGTGGCTTTCAACCCACTTTCGTGTACGACCTGCTGAGGAAAACCATCCATTCTTGAACCGTTTTGGAATTGGTAATTTCTTGGATTTATACTCTGATGGAATCTCTTCATCAGGAACATCGTATCGAGGTAATTCATCTGGCCAATCTTCTTCCTCAGGAACCAATCCTTTTGCCTCCATATAGAGGCTCTTTGGCCAACGGTACCAAGGTCGTTCATTTACATCGACTGCATAGCGTAAAAGCCATCGATCAGAAAGAACAGCGAGGAGCGTTTCAGTATCATTTCGCTCCCAGTCTTCAAACTGTTCAGCATTTGAAAATATTTCATGAACGTCATCGATTGGTACGACCTTGAAACTATGAGCCATGAGCATGATTTGGTTTGCTGCAATACTGTAGGGGCGTTTTCTCCATTCGACATCTTCGATGTATCCCCTGTGGGAGCGATGGGCAACAACTGCAGCCTCAGCGATACCATCTGTTTCCCAAGCAAGAAGATGACCTCTACCTATTCCTCCAATTCTGTGGTCAGCGCGGCCTACTCTCTGCAACATTCTGTCTACGGAACGAGGACTTTCTAACTGGACGATTTTTTGAATCGAACCTACATCGATTCCAAGTTCAAGACTTGAGGTACAAATCAGAGCATGAAGGGAACCTGTGCGAATACTCTCTTCCATTTCTTGCCGTGTTTCTGCTGCTAAACTACCATGATGGACTCCGATATTGAGTTGTGGAGACATTGTTTGCAGACGTTGTGCAACGGTTTCCGCTGCATTACGNCTGTTGACNAACACCAAGCANGGGGGATCGTTTTCAACAAGTTCAGCAAGAAGTCGAAACGTAGCATGTGCTCTCGGTGAAAGGCGCATTTCAATCGCTCCCACCTCATCCTCAGGCATAGGAGGGGCAGTTTCCACAGAGAGAACTGTCGAACGCTCCGCTGGAGCATTGATCGGTACACATGAGTCAGAAGCCATCCATTGTGCAACTTGCTTTGGATTACCGACAGTTGCAGAGAGTCCAATCCGTTGCAGGCGTTGTCCGCTCAAGGCTTCTAATCGCTCGAGTCCAAGTCGAAGTTGCCATCCTCGTTCACTTCCTGCTAAATCATGTACTTCNTCAATAATGACAGCTTTAACGCTGCTAAGCAAGCCACGAAGGCGATGACCNGTAAACATCAATTGGAAGGTTTCAGGAGTTGTTACNAAGAGATGAGGNGGTTTTCTGACTTGTCGTGCCCTCTCACTCGTGGTTGTATCGCCATGACGGAGTCCAAATCGTAATTCCAATGCTTCGCTTAATTCAGCCAAACGTCGGTCAACATCTCGATTGAGTGCACGTAGAGGCGTGACGTAAAGAATGGCAAGAGGATCCCATTCCTCAACTTTACATCTGTGAAGCAAGGGCAATACTGCTGCGAGGGTTTTTCCCGATCCTGTTGGAGCGATGAGAAGTCGGTCTTTTCCTTCTGCTAATTCAGGCAGTGCAGCCTCTTGAATCGGTGTGGGTTCCCAACCACGTTTTTCAATGAAAGATTGCAGTTGTGGGTGCAGATGGGAAAATACATTTGACATACTCTCCCCCTCCCCGTAGAGAGTGGTGATTGGGCTTCCTTCTTGAGGATTTGTAGTTCAATGAGCAACGTCAATCGTCGTCATCGTCGTACTCGTCATCATCGTACTCATCATCGTCATCTTCCCAATCTTCATCATCTTCTGCGAAAGCTCCGTCTCCGAGATCAACTGCAGTTCGAGATGCGACTGTTGCAACAACGACCAGAATCAGGATTGTAGAGATGGCAAAAATCCATGCCAAAGGTTGCTCACGTGGTGAGTCAAGCCAGCCAAGATACTCGCCATAAGCGATGTTGATATCGTGCTCTGCAGTATTGTCGTTATCGTTCACTTCAACCAAGATATTTCCATAATCGGCTTCAACTCGTACTCTGTCAACGTCTTCCACTTCCCAATCAACAGTGATTGAGATTGCTTCTCCTTCATCAATTCCAATAATTGTCTTTACATCGAATGGTGTTGTTTCATCTCCTGCAAAGAATGCAACCTTGAATTGGGAATCCGTAGCACCGCCGTTGTTGACAACCGTACCTGTAATCTCAACAGTAGAACCTGGTGAGACGTGATCATCAGAGACTTCGATCGATTTCATTCTCAACTCTGGACCAACCGCACCAAGTCGAACCCATTGACGTTCAAAGTCAGTATCATCAAAGGCAAGTTCAGGGATTGGACTTGCTTCAGAATTCGATACAACTGGGAATTGATTTCCAGCAGCATCCCATCCNGTCATGTAAAATCCAACGAAATCACCCGCTTGAGGAGTAATTGTTCCACCTGCTGTGATGTCGACTTCTCCCGTCCAATAGACGACTTGGTCGACCTGTTGCATTCCGAGAAGAGATGATCCTGCTCCGATGGTAANAGTTCGAGTCTGANCACGCATGACCCAATGAATCATTTGTTCAGAACCAGTTAGGTCAGCATCTTCAGAACCTTGGAATTCAACGTAAATCGATGAAAGGTCGTTTGTTGAAGAAACATCGATGACATTCAATGGAGCCATTCTTCGAACAACTCGAGGAGCGGCATCGTCAACAACTACCCGTAAGGTTGTTGAAACCAATGTTCCGGTCATATCTTCTCCGCGACCTGGTATATTGGTTATCGAGATGAGACATGTGCGTGTAGGTGATGACTGCAATGTCTTAGCAGAGTCAAGAGGTACCTCAATCAAGTATTCTCCATCTTCGGTTAGAGAACCATCGCTCCACAACTTTTCACCATCAAAGACTTCGACCAAAATACCAACGTTTCGAGGTGCAGGGACGTTGCTTCCTTCGTAAACAACACGCCCACTAAACGCCAATCGGTCGTCCTTGCGGACACGTGTGCCATCTGCAACCTGTCCTGTTCTTGGCTCGCTTACGTCCTCGACGGTGTAATCTGTTGGTGAGAGCGTGAAATCATTCTCAATCCTGAATGTGTGTTCTAAGATGAGGAGCATATCGTCTTCGGCTGATCCACGTTCTTTGAAAACAAGTGCAAGATCACTCATTTCCTCATCGGGCCAATCCCAAGCAAATGTGAATTTGAACGTTACAATAATCCATGGCAGTCCAGATTCGTTGGTCGTTTCATACATGTTACTGGTCTGACTTAGATGGATATACTTGCTCTCGCTCCAGAAGGTGTCATTCAAACCTGAGTAAGAGATTCGTTGTGCATCTCTGCTCGGGTTTGGACCTTCAAAGTCAAAGACGAGTGAAATATGTTCAAAGTCAATCGCAGTGTTTGCATCGATAAATCCGACAGTAATGGATTGCTCAATACCCGCATACACGGCTTCGTCATCATTGTGACCAACCCATTCAAGGCCAGTAAAGACTGCAGCGGAATCTTTTCGAGTTTGGAATGTCGCATCATCAAAGTTGAATCCTGGGCCAGATTGGAGTTCGTAAACAACACCTTCTGAATCAGATTGAGAGTAGAAGATTGGATTTCCGGCTTGGTCGCCACCTTCCCAGTAATAAGAAACACGACCCATGTTCGGGTTTCTGGAATGATCGATTGTTGTGATGAACCACTTGTTGTTGCTTTCACTCATGTTTGTGACTTGCTTACTTGCGTATTCTCCATCATCAGCAATACCGTTTCTGTTGACATCGTGATCTGCTTCAACCCAATATTTGAGCGTGAGTTCCATTGGAACACCGACTGCGTCACGTACCAAGATGCTGACATCTTGATGGTGGACTCCAGCTTCATAGGAACCATCAAGCGGGTGTAATTGCACTCTCTCAGGAGGTGTTGCATCAACCTTGAATGTTCTCGCCCAATCCGAGTTTGGAGCCATGACATGAGTTGGATTTCGCTCATTGTAGGTTTGAACTTCGTACTTCAGTCCATCAGGAACATCAATTTCAGGGGTTACGATACTGATGAAGAACGAACCGTTGTTATTCGTTGTATCTCGGGCGGTTGATTCAACCCATCCGTTACGAGAGACGCGAACGTCAAAGGCACTGTCCAAAGGAGCATCGTCTGAATCCATAAACCACATAGCACCTTGGAAGTAGAGAGTTTCTCCAGCCGAGACCCAAGCATTGTCCGGAACATCGTCACGAACAAGATCTCCTTCATTGTCTCGGACCTTCATCCATCCAAGACCAAAGGTTCGATTCACTAAGAGCCCTTCATCGCTGATAAGGTCGAGTGGTGAGAAGCCTGCTGAACCACTGTCGTCGAGACAACCGGTTTTGAAACGGACATTGTTTTGATCTGGGAATTCACTTGTTATTCTGAACAACCAATGAATTTCAAGAATACTGTTGTTCAAGATAGAGTATGAATTTCCATCCATGACGACATAGCCTTCTGGATCATTTGGTGAAGGGAAGATGTCGCCATTCTGCCAGAACAGGGTCGGATTGGCTGCCGATGATGTTGTCATAAGCGTCAGCGTAGCCTCTCGAATAGCGGTTGCACCTTCTCCTACAATGTGGCGTGTGACAACTTCGTAAGGTTCACTGCGTTCGTGGAGAATTTCCCCTTCTGGAATGTTGATTTCAAGATTGACTGTTTGCATGATGTAGGTCACACTGAACGAAGTCAGGGTCAAGATTCCACTGCTTTCAGAGGTCAAGTCAATTGGAATGTCAACAAAACCTTGGCCCGTGTCTGGAATGCGATCGTTGAATGCCTTAACGATGAGATTNNTCGNTCCTACAGCATTGATGGNTTTTGTCCCAACCAANACNCCGTTTTCGCTCCAACCAACGGTTGGATTCAATGGNGGATTAAATCCAGCAGGGATTGGGTAAGGTGCTTGAATTTCAAAGCCAGGATTTGTAGGGGCATTGCTGTGNAGAGCAACCTGAANATCTTCTAGAACAGGTGTATTCGCCGAATTCGAGGTTGAGAATGAAACCTTGATGCAAAGATATCCATAACTTGGAGTTGTGAAGGACTTNGTNAGTCCTGATTGCCCGAACGTGGTCAATCCATTGCTGCAAAGGCTTGAGGTGCTACCGCCGAGTTGNACGCTCAACGATGTACCNGATGGGACTGTAGCATTGTAATGNATGGTTGCTGCAACATAGGTTGGGAACGGNTTATTGTAATTTGAACGCACATAGAAATTCCCACTGGTGNAGTAATTCGTTGTGTATTGAACAGTGACCTGATCGAGGATNGGAGTCGCTGTTGAGGTNCCNTTAAGCGTTGCTCTCCATGTGATTTTATTTCCAGAAGCNGAGAATTTNTTGGTGTCNCCAACGGATANTGATTTCCATGTGNCTCCGTCATCATTTGATACGTCNATATCGATCGATGTTCCTGTAGGAATGTAGCCTATTGCGCTTTNCAACTTTATTTCATCAACAGAACGACTGGANGTTGTGGTTTTTCCAAGGATTGTTGTGCTGGTTGTTGTCGGTGTTCTTTCGTCAAAGACTGCTCCGTCNCCCCACATGTGGATTTTTCGAGNNACGCTGNTGCAGTATGAGGTGTAGTAACAAGCGAACAANATTTGCCCGCTNTCATCATCTTGTGACATTCCNTAGTGGCCGCCATTTGGCATTTCTTGAACGCCCATNTTTTCAAGANTGAATCCATTCATNGTGAAATGGTGGTGTCGTGAGCCTTGCATATTGTATTCNTTGAGAATGATNCGAGGNAANTCAACAACAAGTCCAGAGTTTGGATTTCCAGCGGTTGAGGTCGTTTTGTAATTGTAATCTNCAGCACTTCCAAGGTTCCACGTTGAACTAATCGATGACGGATTGGAAGGGTTTACNTCCATAAGATATCTGTTGTAGGTNGGNTATGTTGATGAATCGTAGTAACTAACGAAGAGTTTCCCNGTATCTTCATCGAAATCAACNCCGGTAAGNTATGTNGGGTAGTTGTAATTGGTGTAACTCGAGCAAGACCATTGCGTCTTTGCTGCATTCAGGGTCCACTTTGTCAAGTAGTAGTAGGAGTAAGAAACCGTCCAAACATTTCCATTCGAGTCAACAGCNGCATCGTACCAATAACTNGAAACTGANGAAGTACATCCTGTTGTGGAAATGGTGGCTGTACCGAGGTACGCTCCGGTTGTAGCGTTGAATCTCTGAATTGATGGCGCAGTGTACATCGATGTGCTCGTATATCGTGTCGAATGGACTTCATCATCCGAGACCTTTACNACAATGCCTCTGTAATTCCAAGCTGCTGNTGANGAAACAGATAGATCNGTGAATTGCTTCGAAATNCTNTTGTANCCTTGATCGCCAAGCGCAACGAATTGTCCGGTAGAATTGAGAGTGGCTGAACTTGTGCTGGAAAGGTCATTTGAACCTCTGAAGGTGACAGCATTATTTGTAGGATTTCCTCTGAGTGAAATCTCGTTGTCTGCAGTTTCAAGATTGGTTCTCGCCCCGTATGGGAATCCGTTTGGACCTCCAGACCATTGCCCAGTTCCAACACCGCCGAAATCCTTGTTGTTGGTCATGTTGTTCCAAGTCGTAGTACTCGCTTCTCCAAGGAAATTGAATTGAGCGGATGTGACCTCAGCACCGTAAGGGAATGTGATAACTCCTGCTGAACCATTTCCCTGACCGTTGAAGGTATGTTCGTAGGAGGTTGTCCCACCTTTGAATTGGGTCTCAGTCGTTGCTGAAGACGCCAATGGAGCCATGACGGAGAGTGTGAAAATGAGAGTTAAAAAAATTGCTTTTCGCATAATACAGACATCCCTTGATAGAAACCATTTCAATATAACATATCAACACATCGGCGACAGGGCATTTGAACAATTCTCCGCAATGGTCATGAATCCTTCCCTGCATAGCCCTACAAGAGGAGAGACGATGGCTGGTTTATTTTCACGATGGTGGGCGGCTCAACATGGGCGACAATACTTGATTTTGGCAACTGCTTTTGGAGCATTGATGGTGCTGTTTTTAGCAGGCTTGAGTCAATTACTGTTCCTGCAGGGTACTGATCCATTTTCAGAATATACCGGTCTTGCAATCGGTCTTGTTGTTTTATCCGGACTTGGCTTGGTCGTTATTACTCCCGAATTCCTTGTCTTCAAGGGTCATGCAAACACGCTCGACGAAATATATGAAATCCAAAGTACTGCTGAATTAAAGCGACGACGTTCAGAGGGTGACCGCTCCGCATCTGCACTCGGAGCAGGTCATGAAGAGCGTTGGAACACATTCCTTCAAGAACGAGGCCTGCGACGCTAAGGCAGGTGGAACTTTGGAAGAGAGCAGTTCGGTACAACTTCTCATTCGAGAGGTTCTCCTTGCTGGCGGCATGATCGTCATCCTCATTTTTGCTCTCTATGCACATACAGGATCGATGCCGCCGTTGGTTGTCGTTGAATCATCAAGCATGATTCATGCAGAAGACGGAGAGGTCGGAAGCATTGATGCAGGCGATTTGGTCCTCGTTCATGATACATCGATTGATTCCTTGGTGACATTTGCAGAAGCAACTGACAAGTCTCATCGGAATTACGGGTATGAATCGCATGGAATGGAAGGTGATGTCGTGATTTACAAGAAAAACGGAGAAGCGACAACACCGATTATTCACCGGGCTATTCTACGAGTGATTCCAAATGAAGTCGTTCAAGCAACGAATGAAAGCGAGTGTTCGAATGATTCTACTTTTGATTCAGAATGG
>NHFS02000028.1 GCA_002171315.2 Euryarchaeota archaeon TMED117
TAATTCCGTATGGGATTCACTTGTGAAGAACACGTGCCCATCCCCTGTAGACCTCATATCACTCCACGGAACAGTAGAAGCATGGACCAATCGCCTAGGAAGGGGACGATCGACGCCTATGAGGACAAAATCAAACCCTTCAAGTTGTTCTGCGTTTCTCAGATTCTCAGGAAAAGAATGACATGTTACATATTCAAAATCAGTAAATCGTTGAGCAAGCACTTCTGTCTTTGCTTTGCCAATATCAGACTTTGTAAACCGTTGATGACCAAGATTTGTGGCCTCGACGGTATCTCCATCCATGAGAGTGATTGTACATGTTCTCTGAATTCGTTCAAGTGCTGGAGCGAGAAGTTCGATGGTCATGCCACCAATTCCGCCAACACCTACGAGCAATATATTCGGGTTCCCCTGTTGTTCCATGAACAGTTCAATCTTCGACTGTTTATGAACCGAAATCTAATTTTGGATTAATGGGAGTTTTTTGGTTGGTGGTGCAATACCCAAATCTTCAGGGAAAAACATCTCAGGATCAGGAAGGGGAATTGGTACAATCTCTCGACCGATAAGGGCCACACGACTCGGACGACTTTCTGATAGAACTCGACGATCAACCTGTGGTGCAAGTTCGTTTGAAAAGTTGAGAATATCTTCGTGACTTGGCATGTTTTCCATAGAGAGGTTTTCTCTGCTATGGCCAACATAGACGTAACCCTTCGCCTCAATCCAATCTGGATCTGCACGATTATCAAGAGCAGCAAATTGCTTGATGTGTTCAGAAGACATGTTGATTCCCTTCATCATGGTATGCCGACATACGATTCGAGTATCGAGGCTTGGAAGCAAATCGATGGTTTTCTCAAATTGATCCCACGCACCATTCCCCCATTTTGGTCGACAGACCTCATCGAACACTTGCTTATTTGGAGCATCAACTGAAACATAGAGTTGAGTTGGAAGCGTATCCAATTTCTCTAAGACCTTTGGAAGCGTTCCATTGGTAACGAGCATTGTTGTCATTCCATGTTTATGACACAGTTCCATGTATTCACCGAGTTTGGTGTAGAGGGTTGGCTCTCCATTGAGTGAAATTGCCACATGCTTTGGATTCTGTGCTTCCTTAAATTTTTCAGGCGTTACCTTGTCATTTCCGCCAAACCCAGAGAGTAATCGTCGCTGTGCTCGCACACTTTCGTAAAGGAGGTCAAGAGGGTCCTGATCAGTTAACTCAAGCGTATCCATGTGTGGCTCTCGCCAGCAGTATGTGCAAGCAAGATTGCATTGATCTACAACAGGAGACATCTGCATGCATGTATGGCTCTTTACTCCATAGAATGTCCCTTTGTAACAGGAACGATCACGGAGAAGTGATTCCTTTGTCCAGTGGCATGTCTTCACGCCACCATGTTCTCCAACAATGTGGTAGCGTTGCTTTTGCAGTTTGGCTTTCAATCCTGGATCCATACCCATGTCGATTACTCCTGGAGCCGGATTCTTCGGTTGAGTTGCCTCGATTGAGAACGGCTCGGATGAGNAAGCCTCATCCTCTTCTCACTTGAAGAAAACGGTCATCGACGAAGTAATGGCAAGAGGGCATTTGCAGCCTTCTCAGCAGCATTTGCNACATCNTCAAGTCGTTGTANGACACGATACATATGCATAGCAGNNAACNCCATATATTCTATATAGGNNTATTTAGANNNNAGNNNGATACCATGGCATCCGGCCCCGGCGATACTTCTTTGCGCAAAATCCAATCAACTGGCGGAGGTACCTTCACCCTAAGTTTACCAAAACAGTGGGTCATTAAGCAACATCTGAAAACAAGAGACGCCATTAAGATCGATTGGAGGCCAAGTGGAGCGCTACGATTGACGCCTGTTGAATTCGATAATTCGACAGTCAGAACAATAATCTATGATTTAGAAAATCTTCCCCAAGAGAGTCTCTTCGACCATCTTATGGGTGCCTATATTGCAGGAGCCGATATCATAAAAGTGCGATATAAGTTGCAGAATCAGAGAAATTTACGACAACAAATCCGTCGGTTTTTGAGGGCCACACGTGGCTTTGAAATGTATTCGGAAGAGGAGAATGAATTTGAATTACGTTGCCTACTTAACACTGGAGACATGCCGATTTCTTCAAGCCTCAATCGTATGTACTTGCAACTTTACAGTTCGATACGGGACATTCTAAGTGTGTTCCAAGGAGAGGATCCAACGTTTCTTGATGATTTGGATGAGCGTGAAAGCGAAATTGATGCACTCCTTCACCTAATAGAGCGCCAAGTAAGACTGCTGGTTGACAATTATTCCATTGCAACCAAACTGAACATGACGCGGATTGAATCTCTTGAATCGGGTAATCTAGCGCGTTCACTTGAACGCATGATGGATCATGCAGTCTTTATTGGAAAGAATGTGAAAGTTAATTTTGATAAATTAGCTCACAAAGAAAATCAATCCTCCTTGAACAAATTACCCGAATGGCAGAACTCACTCAAAGAATTGATGATCAACATACGAATAAGAGACGCTAAGCGAATTGAAGAAGCACGAACAAATCTAAAAATGATTCAAAATGAATTGAAGGAAAATGAGCGAACGCTCTTCCAGAACCCGAAAAAACATGAATGGACATTGCATGAGTTGACAGTTTCAGAATCTATTCGCCGACTCTGTGCATATGCTCGAGACTTTGGAGAGTCTCTGATCAACATGAATGCGTACAAGGGAATAAGGCGAGACAGAGAAGGTGTTTAAGAAAACACTTAATGTTTTAATTACACCTTTGTGTTGGCCTTTTCACCTCCTCTTTGAATAGGTCGGGCGCCTACTTCTATACAGGGACAACAATGGATATTGAACTAGAGACCTACGTAAACCAAACAATGGATAGACAACAGTATAGGAGTGGAATTTTCTCCAGTTTCCTTGAGCGATATGCTCGTGCAGTTGCATACTACAGAGCTCCAGTAGATACCCGCGGAATCCCTGCACTAAAGGAGGAATAAATAATGGATAAATATTTAGAAAGCTACGTTGATAACGCAATTGATAACCTCGAATACCGTAATGGGATTCGGTTCTTGCCTGGTTGGATGAGTAAGCTTCTTTCTGGCATTCGACGATCCTGATTCAACGGCAACAGTCTTGAATGATAGGTTTCATGTTGCCACATGAGCAACTGGGCGCCGCATCTTATCGGCTTGGCCACTCCTCTCTCTGCAATCATCTGTTTGATGATCGGTGGTTGGTGGATGATTGTCCCCATCGTTCTTTTACTCGGAATTTATCCTTTCATGGATACACTTGCTGGCTCTACCACGGTTCATGATATTGAAGACGAAGGAAAAGGTCACGACTTTATTGTCCATTTACATGGTCTGCTGGTGCCACTAATTGTTGCAGCGTTGCTGTATCGGGTGTGGGACGGTCTCGGTTCCATTTCCATAATCGTCCCAATTCTATGCGCAGGTCTGGCCACTGGAGCTGCAGGTGTTGTAGCCGCACATGAGCTCGGTCACAGAAAACCTAAATCGTTCAGTTGGTGGCTTGCTCGTCTCGATCTTTTCTCCGTTCTTTACCTCCATTTCACTGTTGAACATAACCACACACATCACAAGCATTGGGCCAGAGAAGTTGATCCAACGAGTTCTCCTTGGGGCAGAAGTATCTATATTCACTTATTGAGAACAATACCTCTGCAACTAAGAAACGCCTTTAGGATACGCAAAAAAGATGCAACAATATCTGTAATCTTGGAACTTAGTTTGTTGATATCTCTTGCTGTTTGGGGGCTGGAATACTTTGTTGCTTTCCTCGGTCAAGCCCTCGTAGCGATCTATCTCCTTGAATTTGTGAATTACATTCAACACCATGGTTTGCTACGTGGAGAAGATGAGCGCCCTAACGCATCCCATGCTTGGGAAAGTCGAAGCCGTTGGTCAAAATATACCTTGATGAATTTGACACTGCATGCCGCTCATCATCTTCGTTCAAGTACTCCTTACGAGCGACTCAGGCCACATGATGAATCGCCCCAGTTACCTGGAGGATATTACCAAATGTTCTGGATAGCGCTGGTTCCACCACTCTTTCATCGAATGATGAGAAAGCGTGTTGATCATTCTGGTGGTGTTGGTGGAGCATAGCCTCCATCAACCGCTTCCTGAACAATCTTCAAATCGGATTCGACCATCATTTGTACGAGTTCCTCGAACGTTGTCTTGGTTTCCCAACCCAACTTTTCCTTTGCATAACTTGGGTCTCCGATGAGGAGATCGACTTCAGCTGGACGGAAGAATTTCGGATTTGTGCGGACACGGACCACGCCAGAATGATCTGTAGCGATTGTGTCTGCTCCTTCGCCAGACCAAGTAAGGTCCATTCCAATGTGTGAAAATGCGAGAGAAATCATATCACGAATACTGTGAGTTCGTCCTGTGGCAATGACATAATCATCAGGCTTGTCTTGTTGAAGCATCTTCCATTGCATTTCAACATAGTCACCAGCAAATCCCCAATCACGCTTCGATTCAACGTTTCCAATGTAGAGGCATTCATCGAATCCATGCTTGATTCGAGCAGCCATCATCGTCACCTTTCGTGTAACAAATTCAAGACCACGTCTTGGGCTTTCGTGGTTGAATAAGATTCCAGTACAAGCAAACATATTGTATGATTCACGATAGTTTCGAGTAATCTCAAACGCCATGACCTTTGCACATCCGTACGGAGAACGTGGATGGAACGGGGTTTCTTCGGATTGTGGAACTTCTCGAACCTTTCCGTATTGTTCGCTTGAACCTGCTTGGTAAAATCTGCAATCTGGTGAATGCTTTCTGATTGCTTCTAGACACCGAAGCGCTCCAAGACCAGTAATGTCTGCAGTCATCATTGGAGATCGCCAGGATTCAGGAACGAATGACATTGCACCAAGATTGTAGAATTCATCTGGTTTTACTTGATGAACTGCGTTATCAATCGAGTTCTGATCAGCAAGATCGCCATTGAGTAAATGGAAATTATCGTTACTCATCAAGTGGTTGATGAGGTTACGGCCTAGACTTGGCTGAGAGACTCTACGCACCAGTCCATAGACGATGTATCCCTTTTCCAGAAGTAATTCTGCTAGGTATGAACCGTCTTGGCCCGTAATTCCCGTAATGAGGGCAGTCTTCCCGCTCATATCGAATCCTGAACCTTTCCTCTTTTCAAGTCGTCGGAGTTATCTTCGAATCGAATATTCCACATTTATACAAATGTAGAAAAACACAGAGGCAATCCCTAGAAGAGTATATCATCTGTATGTTCGAGGGAAATTTATGCTGGTAGTTAACGATTTAACCAAAAGCTTTGGTTCAGGTTCGAACAAGTTACACGTCCTCAAAGGCGTGGATATGAGCATTACAAAAGGCGAGATGGTTGCCTTAATGGGTCCTTCAGGTTGTGGAAAATCTACATTGTTAAACATCATCGGAGGCCTCCTCTCTGCTGACAGCGGAGAAATCGATCTTGAAGGTCGTAAATACGGCAAGCAGAAACCTTCTGATGTTGTCGACATTCGCCGAAAGGGCGTTGGATGGATTTTCCAAGACTTCCATCTTGTACCTTCACTTTCAGCAAAAGACAACGTTGCTATGGCTCTCGAACTCTGTGGCTACAAAAGCGAAGAAGCTGAAGAGCGTGCAGTTGCTGCTCTGAACGAAGTTGGACTTGGTGATCGAACACACCATATTCCAGATCAGTTGTCAGGCGGTCAACAACAACGTGTTGCAATTGCTCGAGCGATTGCAGGAAAGCGGTCTATTCTTCTTGCAGACGAACCTACTGGTAATCTTGATATTGCCAGCGGTAAAGAAATCATGGAATTGTTCAAGAGATTGTGCAGGGATGAAGAGAATCCTATGTCGATATTGATGGTTACACACGATCCAGATCTCGCAAAACAAGCCGACAGAATGTTGCTCTTACGTGAAGGTAAAACCTTTGCAAGCGACATACGAACGGCTTGGGGAATAGAGGAGGAATGATTCTATGTCAGAAGAAAGCGAACAAAAGAATGTCGAAATCTCTGAACCAAAAGAACACGGCCGTCTTGGTTCAATCATTCACAAAGTCAGAGAACTTCCATCCAATTACAGAATGGCATTTGTTAGTTCATGGAGAAACAAAGAGCGTGGACTTGCAGTATTTGCTGGGGTATTCCTTGCATCCCTCGTTATTACGACTGTCCTTTCCTATGGCGTAGGATTGAGTCAAATTTTCCTTTCAACTTCACTTGAGGGCGAACCTGTCGATGCTAAAATTGAATTCGACCGTAAGCCAGCAGAAGGGACTGAAGGTTGGACGAATAATTCCACAGTGATGATGGAAGTTTGTGACGAGCTTGTTGCAGACTTCGTGGAATTCACAGACTGTGCCTTAACGTTAGGCCGGCAAGGGATTCATGGCGGTGGTTTCTTCAACGAAGATTTCATTGTTGCTCAACCGCTTGAAATGAGATCAATGGAAGCGAGTGGGAATCCGTTATGGGGAGATATTAGCTTCAATTATCCCGAACTGGAAGATGCAGGTCCACCTATTTCAGAAATGCGTGGAATTCGATTTATGGGCCCGGGTGCCTTTGACGGTGAATTGGCAGATCGATTTGGCGCTAATATCATCGATGGTCTTGGGGAATGGCCTTCGCCAGAGGAAATGGAAGACCAACGTGGGTTGATTCTTCCATCAAACATTGTCTCGGACGCGAGAGCAAACGTTGGTGACAAAATCGACACACTTTCGTTCGTTTATGTGACTCAAACATCAGAACTTGGTTCTGATTCCATCACCAACGAGAACTGTGCGGGAGAAATCACGAGCGAAGTAAATGGACAGACATATTGCCGAGAAGAATTTGTTGTTGAAAATTTGACCATTCTTGGCGTGTACGATCCTTGGGACTTTGGAAACCCAACGCTTCCTCCAAATCCTATCTTCGCTTCTCTTACTTCCTTATCGGATGAACAACAACGAACTCTCATCGATAATGATCATATCTACCTCTCAATGTCTGTTAACCGCTCGTTGATTCCATCATCTTCGACGACTGAAGCAGCAGAATGGCTTGAAGACCTTGGTATGAGAGTCGGTGACAGAGAATATGCAAACGGAACAGTCGAAGTGTTTTACTTCGATATCGTTAGTGGAACAATCACCTTCCTGCAAATCTTCCTTGGCCTTATCCAAGCGTTTGATTACATCATCATGATTCCAATTGTTGTTCTATCAATTGCAGTATTGATTTACGGTTTGGTTTTAAGTCTGGAACAACGAAGACGAGAAATCAGTATCCAGCGAGTCATAGGAGCTGATACTCAACGGTTGAGTGGAATGGTTCTGCTTGAACTATCAGTGATTGCTTTCGCAGGCTGGGTTGTCGGCTACCTGCTTGCAATGATTGCGGTACCGATTGTGCTCTCCGCAGTAGGGTTCTTGGTGTTCTCAGAACTTACAACCGAAGTCAATCCTGCTTTGTCGTTTGGAGCAACACTCTTCACTGCATTTGCCACACTTGGCGTAGCCATGCTCTTTGGCCGTAGTCGTACACGTGAATTTATTGAAATGGAAATCGATGAAGGAGTTCGAACGATTTCGGAGAAACGTCCTCCTCGACGTTGGCTCCATTGGACAATGTTTACTATCGGTATGCTGTCGTTTACCGATACTGCTCTTGAACAAAATGGTAGCGAAGACGGTCTGTATTCCAACTTCTTCCTCGAAGGACTGTTCGGAATCTTTGGCCCGTTCTTCTTGTGGATCGGCGGTGCACTTCTTCTCGCCTGGCTAGGCGCAAAAGGCCCTTACATTATGCAGTTCGTCTTTGGAAAGACTGCGTTACTGAAAGATGTCAAGCGTGGATTGAAAGGGTCAGGATCTTCTGAATCCATCAATCGACTCTCAGTCATTATGCTTCTTACGCTCTCGATTGTAACGCTAGCGGCGGTACAAGGATACACTGGGACCCTGGTTGATGAGAGAACCGCTGATGCAAACGTAGGTTCAGAATTGCAGATGGTTATGGATGGTCCTCGAAACCAATCTCAAGTTGAAACCATTCTTACTGAATATTATCCCGATGGAGAAATTGTTGCAATGACAGTTCCTCAAATATTACTCAGTCCTACAAGGGGTGGAGAGACATATCTGACCTATGTTCTGATGAACAACAGCGATGAAGTCTTACGATGGAATCAGCAAGCGATTCCTGGAGATGGGTCAGATCCTTCAATTTACGGCGGTATGACCTTTTCAGCTGGCGAAGATGCAGCCTATGGTTTGGATTTGTGGGGTTCAGGACGACGAAGTAATGACGCAGAAGACATCGTTCTCTCTGCTTCAGATTCTCGCTCCGAAGTGATCAATTTCACATACAGTGACATAGATTTTGTCCCATCGAACATCTCTGAAGAAGATAGACTCGGACTTTTATTCGCTTTCGCATCAGTCCTAGATACCGACTTGAGTGATACTGATTTGTCAAATGAAAACTTTGCCTATCGTGACTTTGGTCGAACGAATTTCATTGGCGCAGATCTAAGCGGTGCAAACTTCTCAGGTGCGAACCTAAGCGAATCAATATTTATCGATACAGACATTACAGGTACAAATTTCTCAGAAGCCAACCTCGAAGGAGCAATTTTCTTTTCTCTTGCATCGCTAATAACTGCAGAAGACCCAGAACAGCCTACATTGGATGAAATTATTGAGCGTGTAGGGCGTTATGATCTCAACGTTACTGAAAGCATTGAAGGTATGATTTGTCCGAATGGAGAAACAGCCCCGGACGAAGCGTGTACGACATTCTCTGAATTATCTGACTTCCCAGAATTAATCCAACCATTTTTCTTCATGCAATCGATGGACGTCGTCATTACTCCATTCCAAGAAGAATTGAGATACATTGGAGTACATACATTCATTCCTGGCGTTCCGAGCGGTGCTATGGGTTCCTCTCTGATCATATCTGAAGAATCATGGAGAGCAATTGTTGGAGATGAAAAGGCAAATAATCATACTTCGACAACCTGGATTATCCACCTTCCAGATATCGGTGGAGATGACTTGAAAGCACTTGCTTCGATCATCGAAGCAGATTCTCGAATATCGAGCACAAACGATTGGGAAACTGCTCACGAAGCAGTTGAACGAGACGGCGGTCTGATCTTTGGAACACCTGGGCTTCTCTCATTACAATTCGTTGTAGCGAGTATTGCAGCTGTAGCATCAGCCTTCGTTTTCTTGTCGTTGGTTCTCACGCAACGTCAAAAGGAATTGGCGATTCTCCAAGCGATTGGAGCGAGTCCAAATCAGATTATTCGACTTGTTCTGTTTGAGATTCTGTCGATTGTTCTGGTTTCGATGTTGCTCGGAATCATTCTCGGTATTGGTGTCGCGTTCTCCTTCAATGGATTCTTCGACGTCTTCGGGTTCATCTTCCAGATATTCGGTGGAACGTCCACGGTGATTGAACGTGAGTTGGTCTATCCATGGGTTCAACTCGGTTTAGTAACGTTCTCTGTTTTCGTAGCGGTTGTTCTTGCATTGGTCGTAACAACACGTCGAGCACTTAGCGCTGATCTTGCAAGCGTTCTCAAGGGGGAGTGAAGTATGTCGGATATTACAAAGAAAAGCATTCTCGAAGCAGATGGCCTGTATCACGTGTACGAATCGAAAGCTGAAGATGGAAACGTCGTAGCATTACGTGGTTTGTATATCAATATGAACGAAGGTGAAGCAGTTGCTGTTGTAGGCCCTTCTGGGTCTGGAAAATCTACGCTTCTGAAATGTCTTGGAGGATTGATGAAACCAAGTGCAGGTTCAGTAACGCTTGATGGAAACAACATGACTCGACTGAAAGGAAAAGAGTTGGTGCGATTACGTCAAAAGACAGTCTCCTTCATTTTCCAAGAAGGGAACCTATTGCCTCATCTCAATGCAAGAGACAATGTTGCTGAACCGTTGCGAAATCAAGGTGTTCGTTCGAAAGAGGCACTGAAAAGAGCAGATGAAATGCTTGAACGGTTGAGTATGCCTCACAGAGCGAGAGCATTACCGAAGATGCTCAGTGGTGGTGAGCAACAACGTGTTGCAATTGCACGTGCTCTGATTACAAATCCAAGACTTATCTTGGCGGATGAACCGACAGGTGCATTGGATCCTGTTACTGGTCGAGCAGTTCTTGATATCTTCAAAGAATTGAATGAAACTGAAGGGGTCTCNTTCCTTATTGTAACACACTCNAANGAAGTNGCNGCNTTTGCTAACNGAAGTCTNGAACTTCGAGATGGTCGATTCGTNGCAGANCATGGNGCNGAAATCGATGTTGAAGATTTGACTGAAGGACGAGAACTCCTNATNGATGANTTAGGAACTGTNACACTTGCCTCCTGATTTGCTTGTNCGAATTGGAGGCTCNGGCCGCTATTCTGTTGCACTTGCTGAGAGTGGAATGCTTACCCTGCAAGGTGAATCGTATTCCACAATCGGTGAACTTGTCCTTTCTGCAACCTGTCCTGCTTGTAAGCATGATTATGGGGACAGTGATGAACAGCAGTGCCCGTCTTGTGGTTCAAGCCGGCCNATGGTGGAGGCTTCTTCATGAAACAAATCGTCTCATTTCTGAGTTATATCGAAGGATTTTCTGCATTGATTCTCTTTGCAGTTGCAATGCCAGTGAAGTATATTGGAGGAGATCCAACGCTTGTATCTCTTGTTGGACAGATTCATGGCTTCCTTTTCCTAGCCTTCCTCGGAGCACTCTTCTATGGAGTTGGAAGACACTGGAACATGACCGCTCTGTTTCATGGATTTATCGCAGCAGTCGTCCCAGCAGGGCCGTTTCTGTTCGATGGAATGCTCATCAGTGGCGAGTATGATCTTGAAGAGAAATCAAACTGATTTGACGCCTTGTGGCCACAATACGAGAATGAGCGTTTTCCCTTTTGTTTTTGGAGTATGTGTTGATTCTGGATCCATCCAAACAATCGATCCTGTTGGATAGGTTCCGTCTTCATCCCAGACCTCTCCTTTGAGAACAACATACGCTTCACCACCTGGATGCATGTGGGGCATGAACGCATCCACCGTGACTTCAGAGTCTGCTTCGTAGAGAACGAGTGAAGTCTTTTCTTCCCGCTTGAGTTTACCTAAACGTACACCTGTTCCGAAATCCCTCCAAGAGATGTTTTCTTCGAGCCAATCCTCATCGATAGAAAATCCGAGCCATTGCGACATGTCGTGTGTAAAGACCATGTTGATCCCAGCCTCAAGCAGTACCGCTTGCCTCATCCCAGCACTTTTGAATTTCAGTAGAATCATCCATAACACCAACATGGGTCTTCGTTATTTCTCCATCTGAGTTCACAAAAACGACCGTTCCTGGCGCATAGATGCCGAGTTCTTCGCCAACTTCGACTCCCTTCATGAATGCGTAGGTTGTCAATGATACCCCAGCCCCGCCATCATCATTATCGTCATAAGCATCCGCAGAATCGTGCCACTCAGCTAGTGTCATGCCGCTAGCGTTTTCAGCAGGATCGGTGGACATCACCAAAACCGGGAGTTCAGATTGAGCTTCCCAAATAGTATGCATACTCGTGTAACATTTGTTGCACCATTCAGCAGAAAAAATAACGATGAACGGATTCCCATCCATCCGTGTATTGTTATACACTTCTTCGTTGTCAGCAACGGCAGAAAAAGTTGGGAAAACAACAATTTCATCTTCGTCATCAGACGTACATCCTGCAAATGGAGAGAAGAGAAGAGAAATTACTAACAGCGCCCAAATTTTATTCATTATTTGGCACTCTTCTTTCTTTTATTGAAAGGTTTGCATCCTTTGCTTTCCAATAAGGCAATAAATCTTCATCACTGAGTATGTTCATGAAGTCCAGAGGAGTACCATTTATTCTGGTCATAATTTTGCTTTGTTCTATTCAGGTTTATGCCGATGAGGGTGCTTCAACAACTTGCGTAGTATCAGGTGAATCGACCCAAGACCGGGTNGGATGCCTCGACTCNGANGGTGACGGTTGGTCTGATCCTGATGTNAATTGGAATGAAACGATGGGAGCAGATGCGTTTCCGAATGATGCAAATGAATCTCGAGATNTCGACGGCGATGGAATAGGCGATGTCGCGGANGAGGATATGGATGGAGATTTGAGTCCAGATGANGTTGATGTATGGCCNGAGGATTCNGGTATTTGGTCTGATACNGATGGCGATGGATACGCAGATCAAGGATTGCACNCTCAATCAGATGATTGTCCNTTCACCTATGGNAAGAGNNGATANNGGCTTCAAGGATGNTCGGACATTGATGGAGATTTCATTCCNGATCTCTACGACTCTGATGCTGATGGCGATGGGATTCGTAATGAGCAGGAATTAGCTGCTTCGAATGGAACAGTTCAATTCGACCCTTACAATGCTGCTTCTACTCCCCTTGATTCAGATAAAGATACAATTCCAGATGTCTTAGATGATGATAATGACAACGATGGTTGGCCAGATGATGTTGAACTCGANCGNGGCTCAGATATCTATGATAAAGAAGANACACCATTCAATCTCTACTTTAATTCCAATACTGGATTCTTCTATTCAGGCGGTTTAACCGGTGATTCATTCAGTTCTGAATACGATGCTGAAAGTATTGAATTTTCCTTATCGGCCCTTAGTGAAATCGTCTTTGAAGAATTAGTGATTCCGTTCCTCTTAGTTCCGATTTACTTTGCAATTTTCTTCGCTAGGCGCAGCGAATACAAGAAGTGCCTCGCAGAGATTGAGTCTGCTAAATCATTGAAGGAACTCATCGAATTGGAGAGCAAGGTCAATCTCATGGTCAAGGAAAAGAAGATCAAAGTTTACCATGGACTTGTCTTGCGTAATGCTTTGGAAGAAAACGAATCAAAATACAAATCGCTAAAGAGATTCTCACATGAAGAAGAGTAGTTCAGTATATCATCAACTATACGTTATTGAGAGAGTTGAATGTTCGATTACTCTTACTAAAAGCCGGTTTAATTTTACAATATATATGGAAATATTATATGTTGATTATAGCACACTCGCTCACATGGACATAAAGGAAATTTTAGACCCAAAGAAGCTTTTAATCACAATTGGAACACTTGTCATTGTGATTTCGATACTTGGAATGGCAAACAGTGAAGACTGGGCTGAATGGGGTTGGGATGACGAACCAGTCGGAGATCACGATGCTGCATATGAACAAATGTGGGCATTACACATGTTACCTATCGGAGTAATGGCTATTGGAACTGGATTATTTGTCACAGGCAAATCTCTCGCTCAAATGTCCATGATTTCTTCCGCAGCAGTCATCGTCATCATCGGCGGTGGAATGGGATACATGACAGGAGAGCATGGTTACGATGGCACTCCACCTGCTGTCTGGCTGATTATACCACTTTTTACAATCTTCTTGACTCTACTTCTTGGAATCACAGGATATATGCTTTACAAGGACCTTGAAAAATCACAGGAGGCCTAATTATGAGTGATAGAAATCTCGCCCCTTACTTTTTGGCAATTGGTCCACTTCTTCTTGTTGGCGCGTACATGAACTGGCCTGCATCAGATCTAATCGGTATGCGTGGAACAGACTCTTTAATCAACGAAGCAGATTCTCTTATGCCACTGTTAATCGCAGCAACACTTGGTACACTGATGGTTCTTAGCGGCCTATACTTGCTCATTTCAGATATGATGGCAAACGCGAGTGGAATGAACAAGCAACTCTTGAGTATTGCTAGTGTCTTAGTAGTACTCACAATGGCGTTTTTCATTACTGGAATGGGAAGCAATGTGACAGTCATAAATGCTGAGGATTTAGATGTCGATTCAGAGAATGAGTCATACGCATTTGCAAGTGATTCTGATAAATTGGGTTCCCAAAACGCTGCCTTTGAAACAGGAGCAACTGTTTGGCAAATGTCTCCAGTCACTTGGGGGCTTTCTCTCGTCTTAGTTGGGCTCGTGTCTTTCATGATGAAGCGTCCAGAATCCGCTATGGAGTATGTCTTGCCTGCATTAATGCCAGTTGGGACCCTGTTCCTCAGTATTCCTATCATAAATAACCCAGAACTCTTTTCGATGGTTTTCCCAGTTGTCTTATTGGTTCACATCATCATAGGTGGACTCATGCTTGGTGGCAAACTTTCAGTTCCTAGCGCAGTTGAGGAAGGTGCTTGAAATGGATCAATTAAAGAAAATCCTTAACCCGAAAATCTGGCTTATTATTATGGCTTTACTTCACGCAGCAGTTGGAGTTATTGTTGGAACAGATTGGGGAGACGACCCTCAAGTCCTAATAGGTGGATTCATGCTATTGACATCTGTAACAATGTTGTATGTCGCTTTCTTTATGCATGGACAGGAGCAAGCAAGATTGACAGCGGTAATCGCAGGACCTGCATGGGTTTGGTTTGTCGTTGTCTGTGCAATGGGCCTCACTTGGCAAATAGGCGCTGGTGATCCAATGGAGATGACNTTTGCAGAAAANNTTCCACCTATNGCNATNTGGGGATTGACTGCTCTNAGNGGTGTTCTNCANGGTAATTTNCAAGANNTGATGTCAGGAACTGATGCTGTTGCAGAGGCTNCTGAATAANCAATCANATCCAAACATCGTTTGANGCTGTNAGNTCGCTTTCAGCCTCTCCNGTGTTAACGACGCCAGATGGTTCAATNAGCATCACTTTACACTCTTCGTGAGCGTAAGGACGGTGCTTCNTACCTTTTGGTACAACNTACATTTCTCCNTGNGAGAGTTCCATTGTTTCTGATTCAAATTCNATNAACATCGTTCCCTCGATAACNAGNAAGAATTCATCGGTATCACCATGATCATGCCAAACGAAGTCTCCCTTNANNTTGACAATTTTAATTTGATAATCGTTGAGTTCTGAGATGATTTTCGGTGTCCAATGTTCCGAAAAGAGAGCAAATTTTTCTGAGAGATTTACTTTATTCATTTCCTTCCACTANTCGTCTCCAACAGGAATGTACTGATTGGTTTTTCCCGTAAATTGTGATGTATGGGTATATATCTCACTATGAATACCCNNTAATATGGGTCGAAGGAGATTGATAGTTTCCTTGATGTTNCTTTTCTTGGTTTCATCATGGACNCCAGCAGTTGAAGANNCCCTTCAAGACCTCCCTNATATNCAAGNGACGTTCTCGAATGATGTGAATGGTTCAGATGATTACACGGTTGTNTATCAGTTGGACATCCCTGATGAGGCNCAATACAACAANGATCCAGTTCCATATTCAGTAGATTCCAGTTCAAGCATTGATTTCACCTTCGATCGAGTTGCTTACTATCTTGAATTAGAAAAGCCAAATGAGGCACGAACCTGGGTCTTTGTCTCTTTCCCAAGTATGACCATGCATGCTGATGAATTNGGAGTTCCNACNTTTAANTCNGGAATNGTCCATAATCAACTCTTAACAGATGTTGAAATCCAATCCAATCATCCNAATCTATCCTCACTTGGTGTAATNGATACNGGAGTNATCGAATTCTGGGGGACAAATTATGGCACTTCAAACGACTTAGGAGTTCCAAATGGAGACGGTTCGAAATATGACTTTGCAGACGCTCAATACAGTGTTAATTCTGCNGGTTANGGGAGTATGCAAGTGCACGANTANGAATCGGGTCAAACGCTCTTTGCTTACAACGCGTGGGGTGGCTCAAATATTGACGATCTCGGAATAGGGAGTAATCCTGATCAAGAGGAANATCCCGATTGGACCTTTGCTACGAATGCTGCCGAATATTCGCTGAAAAGCATGACCATTTTAGTGCGCTCAGGCCCTACTCCATCTGAATTAATGATTACATTACAATCACCAGATAATCATCAAATCGTTCAACGTGATGAATACAACAAAGGTATCTTTCCAGTNAGTGGTTCGACAGAATATTCAGTTGATCTCATNGAAGGACGATACATNACGCTTGAAACNGACTTTGAATCNGANTGGGTNTCNGTNGCNGTNCCNCTAAGTTCGAATTTCTATGGAACTATTGAGGTTCCAACNGGATGGCATCGTCTTGAATTCCGATTCATGAACAACGGCAATCAGTTGGCCCTACACACCGTGAGTCCAGTTGGTGTAGGGGAAGTATTCATCGTTGCAGGCCAATCCAACTCTGCGAATTCTGGCGACGCTCCACTTACGCCAACTGACTCAAGAGNAAGCACATGGGGGCCGAGTGGCTGGCGNTTTGGATACGANCCACAACCTGCTGCTACAGGAAACAGTGGCTCTCCGTGGCCAGTAGCGGGCGATTTGCTCGCAAGTCGCTATGATGTNCCNATTGGTTTCCTTTCTGTTGGTTNTGGCGGTACACAAGTCGATCGNTGGGTNCCAAGNCAGAATGACCTCTTTCCTCGTATTACAGATGCCNTAGATGCGGTTGAACCGAATGGAGCAAGAGCCATTCTTTGGCATCAAGGTGAAAGCAATGCGGGAGGAACCGCTGCAGAAGATTATGCACGAATGCTTGGAGAAGTCGTCCTTGGAAGCCGAGAATATGCAGGCTATGAGATACCTTGGATTGTTGCNCGAGTNAGCTTTGTTCCGAATGGAGACCCTGTAAAGATGGGGTGGATTATTGAGGGTCAAAATGCAGTCATTGATGANGATCCTTTGAC
Source organism: Euryarchaeota archaeon TMED117 (assembly GCA_002171315.2). Lineage (GTDB taxonomy): Archaea > Thermoplasmatota > Poseidoniia > Poseidoniales > Poseidoniaceae > MGIIa-L2. Next base: position 16,748 of record NHFS02000028.1, read on the forward strand.
ATTCCCAGGCCCTCCTACAGATGACTTGAATGGTACACAATGGCGCTATGATACAATCCACTTCAATGAAGCAGGATTGCGTGAACATGCCTCTCGTTGGGATTCAAGAATCGCAACAGCTATGGCTGATTTATTCCATCCAATCATCGACTCAGATAATGATGGTGTGAACGATGATGAAGACCTTTGTCCAGATACNCCAGTTTCAACAGAAGTGTATGTTGANGGNTGCAGTGAAGAGCAACGAAGCCCAGGNAGNACGACTGATGCAGACCAAGACGGAATCATGGATGCAGATGATCTCTGCCAACAAACACCAATTGGAGAATCAGTCTATGCTGATGGATGCAGTGATAGTCAACTTGATTCCGATGGAGATGGAGTCTCAGATGCGGATGATCGATGCCCTTCATTCAATGATGCCATAGATCTCGATTTCGATTCAATACCAGATGGTTGTGATGATTTAATCGACCGAGATAATGATGGCGTTTCGGATACTGATGACATCTGCAATAACTTTGATGATACAATCGATGTTGATTTGGATGGTGTTCCAGATGGCTGTGATGATTTGATTGATTCAGATAATGATGGAGTCTCAGACTCAACAGATGTTTGCAACAACCATAACGATTCCATCGATCTCGATTCAGACGGAGTCCCTGATGGATGTGATCTTCTCATCGATTCAGATATTGATGGTATTGCGGATGATGTTGATCTGTGCCCAAATTCTGATGATTCAATCGATGTTGATCTGGATGGTATTCCAGATGGCTGCGACACGTTAATTGAAACAGAAACAGAAAAAGAAGCAGAGGAGAAACAGAATCTAATGAGCACTGAGACGGTGAGGGCGGTTGCACTCATTTCTGTGCTCGTTTTGATCTTGCTCCTCCTGGTTGTATTAATTCGAAAAGGTAAGCCACCAATCGATAAAGAGCACTCCAATTATGTTGATAAACAATACACGAAATTCTAAGGGAAACAGATTCTTAATCGGATTGTTGTGTGAGTTTCATGTGGAAATGATGAACGCCTTTTTCATGGGTTGCTGAATATCTCCCTCGATGATAGAGTTTGGATTGAAGTCCACGCATGCATCCCTCAACAACGGTTTGATCTTGGAGTTCAACCTTATCGAGAAGAGCACCCGCTCCTTTGTTTAGGAGTTCAGGATTTCGAACATAACTCTTGAACAAAACCGTCGTCTTGTTCACACTTGTTGGAACGATGATGTTCATAGAAACGCCCCATGGGTAGATGTTCATCATCATGTTTGGATAAATCCACCAATAGTAGGCTGCAATACGTTTTCCAGCATCTACAGAGTCGTCAGGGATATCAAAACAAACATCTCCTTCATTGGCCATTCCAACTTGTAATACTGTATTCTCGAAGCACTCTGTTGAATATCCATTGTTTGCTAAAGCATCGTTGAGTTCTGGATGAACAAATGGGATGTGAAAACCCTCGAGATAATTGTCAACATAGAGAATCCAATTCGCATCTATATCCCATTGACGATCTCTTGAGGCATCATGTTCGAGTTTCAAATCATTCAACCACCAATCCATTCTTTGCTCAATTGGTTTGAGAATGGTTTCCAATCTCATCGTCGAATCAAGTGATGTAAATTCAAACCCAAACCATTCCTCGAGATTGAGTGAAGGTAGATCGTCAGAAGGAGAGGGGAAGTTCTCAACATCCTCAAATCCGGGCATATGTTTCAATTCTCCATTTCGATAAAATGTTCTTCCATGATATGGGCATTGAATCGATTTCCCATTCTTTTTCTCTTGACACAAAAGCATCCCTCGATGCGTACAAACATTTGACAGGAGATGTTTTTCAGATTCATGATTCGTCCGAAGAAGCGGTTGCTTGAATACGGTTTCAAGATGCGCTATTGGAGACAGATCAGATGTAAATTCACTGGAGTGACCAACGAATTGTAGGCTTTTACTGAGATCTTCCATCTGCTTTGAGAAGTGCAGTTCGTCGGTATAGAATTCGGATGGCAGGGTCTCCGCTTTGCGGATATCAGCATCGATAAGAACCTCCGTCATCAGGTGCTTGTATACCCTCAATCGTTTGAGGCTTCGGGCTCATCCGACACGAATTTTTGATACAATTCCATTATCTTGTTACGATAGATGTAGCAGATGTATGCTGTTGAAAAGATGAACATCATCCACCACAT
>NHFS02000041.1 GCA_002171315.2 Euryarchaeota archaeon TMED117
AAGAGTACGAACCTATCGAGATTCTCTTGCATCATCGGTTCGATGAATTCATGTGAGAGGTCAATTTCAATTCCATCGTCGTTTCGGTTGTGCTCGATTACCATATTTTCCACCTTCCATCACGCGCTGGAGTTTACGTTCCGTCCGAGATGGCACATAAATATGTGCATGCTCGACTCCTAAGAAGTAGTGTTTTCAAGAGTATTTGAATCGAGGGACTGTGCCCCTTATTATGATTTTAGAGCCGAAGCCTATATGGACTTGATTTGAAATTAATTTTTGTGCTTTTTTTCCGCCAGAATATACCCTTATTTCCACTGGAGTGAAAAGCAAAGAACTCTTCAACCTCCAAGGATAGCAAAAACCATGCGAAGTGAACTAAACATCCCATTTGCAAAACTCAATCCCGAAGCGAGATTACCCACGCAAGGTAGTGCGTTGGCTGCAGGCTGGGATTTGTATGCACTTGAAGCAACGATTGTTTCCAAGGGATCATCTGTCATGATTCCAACGGGATTGGCATGCGCAATACCAGTAGGTTGGGAAGGACAAATTCGATGCCGATCATCGCTTGGTAAGAAGGGAATGATCCTCCCTAATGGAGTAGGAACAATCGATGCAGACTATCGCGGAGAGTTGAAAGTATTAGCAACATGGATTGGACCAGGTGATGAATTTCATATCGAGAAGGGAGAGCGGATTGCCCAACTTCTCTTTGCACCAGTGCCACGCGTACATATCGATGAAGTTGATTATGAGCAACTTACATCAACAGAACGTGGAGAAGGTGGCTTTGGCTCATCAGGTCAATTTTGAGGCAGTACTATGCAGGTGACTGACATCCAAAAGTTCGACATAGTCGAATATAACGATGCAGTTGAAATGATGTCTGCGTTGCAAATGCAACGAATCAATGAGGAGATATCCGATACACTTCTTATTATGGAGCATCCCGAAATTGTCACAGTCGGCCCTCGAGCTCGAAATGATGGCATCCGTCCTCCTGAGGATTATGCTACACAAGCAGTAGATCGTGGAGGAGGCCTGACATGGCACGGCCCTGGACAACTTGTTGTGTATCCAATTATACATTGGAATAAGGAAGATGAAAAATCAGTCGCATCAATAATATACAAACTCGAGGAATGGGTCATTGAATCTCTATCAATACTTGGTATAGAGGGATGTCGTGATGAACGGATGCAAGGAGTATGGGTGGAAGGAAAGAAAATCTGTAGCATTGGGTTGTCATTCCTTCGATGGGTAAGTCGCCATGGCCTTACTATCAATTACAATACACCAACTGGACGGGTTGAGAACCTTGCAGGTTGCGGTCTTGCTGAATCCACGACAACATCTCTTCATCGACTGAACTATTCGGTGTCTCGACGAGATCTCGAGGATGCCCTTCTTTCAGTATACCACAAGTGCTTGAATCGATAATTTGCCAAGGGTTACAAACAAGTGCATATATGAGGAAGGCTGGAATAAACACCATGGGCGAAGTCGTTCTCGGCATATCAGGTGCTTCTGGAGCAGCATACGGCGTACGATTAGCCGAGGCTCTTCAGGAACTCAAAGTACCAATCAGACTTGTTGTAAGCAACTCTGGACGAATCACACTCAAGCATGAGTGCGATACAACACCAGAGGAACTTGCAGAACGGACAGGAGCACTTCTTGAAGAACAGGCCAACATTGGAGCCAAATCCGCATCAGGATCTGCACCAATTGATGCTGTTGTCATCTGCCCGTGCTCAGGGACTACCCTTGGAAAACTGGCCGCAGGCATCGGAGACAATCTCATAACACGTTCTGCAATTGTTGCGATGAAAGAACGACGAACTCTAATCATTGTACCTCGTGAAGCCCCTTATGCAACTGTGCATTTGGAAAACATGGCAAAACTTTCTGCGTGGGGAACCGTTGTGATCCCAGCTTCGCCTGGATTCTACAACCATCCGAAATCAATTGATGACATGGTTGACTTTGTCGTTGCACGCATCTTGGACCAAATTGGTCTGAAACACTCCATTGGAAAGAGATGGACTGGCGAAGAAATCGATGAATTCTAAGCATGATTCCATTGCCTTCAAATGATTCGGCTGATTGTCCGTATCTATGAGCGACATAGAGTCACTTGATTCAATGACTGTGAACCAACTCAAGGATGAACTTGCTTCAATAGGTCTATCCAAATCTGGGAGAAAAGCAGAACTCGTTGAACGCCTAAAGCCCTATTATGTAGTTAAGGAAGAAGTTATTGCAACTTCCTTTTGGAAAAAGACAGCAGTTGGGCCACTTAATGTCTGGCAATCAATTGGTTCCTTCTTCGTCGTCTCATTGCTACTCGTCGTCGTGTTCAACCCTTCACTTATTGGCTTAGGGGAAGATGAACCTGTTTACGAACCAATTGATTTCGATGCCAGCCAAGTTCGATGGTATGCTGAAGAACTTGTTGCCCTCGGTCATCCTGAATGGGAGGGGCGAATGTCTGGAAGCCCAGAAGAGGCTGCGGCTGCTGAGATGATTTTAGATAATCTAACTGCAATGGGTTATTCACCTCAACTCAATACATATTCAGTCCCAATGTTTGCAATCAATAGCGCGCCTGTGATCGCAATGTGCATTCCCACTATAGGATTCTTAACAGGGCCATCATGTGATTCTGGATTTGGAGCGCAAATCACCACCTTTGAGCATCGCAGCGACTATGTGATACAAGGTTACTCAGGATCAGCAGATATCCAATTTGGGCAAAATATGGAACTCATCGATCTTGACGATGGAACAGATGATTCACTTTGGTCTTCTGCATCTGGAAAGGTTGGAATCATTCGAGGCGGTGGAAATATCGATGGAAATACAGGCATGTACATCAAGGCAGCTGAAAATTCACTTGCAGGATTGTTTCGCATCAATAACCAAACAAATTGTGGGCAAATTGAGGCTGATGATTGCGTTCCAATCTTCAAGTCAATACGTGTTGATGATATGAAGGCCGCTAACAGTGGTTCAATTCCAGAGGACATTCCGTTCATGGCTGTCTCAAACCAAACGGGAAACGAAATGCTTGAATTAGCCGAACAAGGGGCTGTTCTGAGATTATTTAGTGACATAGACAATACTGGTGAACTCGCAGTAAGCGTTCCGTGTGGCACGATGTATGGGAAAAGCGAGGACTTGATTATCGTGGGAGCTCATCACGATACGGTCTACCAGGCACAAGGTGCTGTTGATGACACATCTGGAACTGCAAGTGTACTCGAAATGGCGAGACAAATTGCAATAATTGCAAATGAAAGTGGGACACCTGAATACACGATTCGATTCTGTACATGGGGAGGAGAAGAAGAAGGGCTTTGGGGAAGTAAAGCCTATGTTAACGCAAACGGAAATGATCTTGCACGCAACCTTCGACTTTACATTAACCTCGACATGAATCACGTTGATATTGACATGGCAAATAGAGGTAACAGCCTCCGTATCTTTTCCAATTCAGCGACTGATGTAAATCATGTAAGCGATATTATTGATGTGTTGAATGATGAACAACCAACTCTCTTTTCAAAATATTCTGTCACCTTGACCAAAGAAACTACGATGCCATACAACTCAGACCATGCCCCATTTGTCTACGACTTACCAGACAGCGTTGAAGGTAATGCATTGGTCTGTTATGGTTCAGGATCATGGGAATATCATACCTACAAAGATGATATGTCACGATTTAATGAAGAATCATTAGGTGTTTCAGTAATCGCTTACGGCACGTACATTCGCTACCTGGCTTGGCCAGTAGAAGCCTAAGCGTCGCATTGAAGAAGGAAAGCGAAGTGGACTCGTTATGGTTAAGCCAAGCGCTCATGCATCGCACATTCTTGTCGCATCAAAATCCGAGGCATTGCAGATTTCTGAAAAGATTGGAAAACTGAAAGATTTTGAAAAACTGGCACGTAAGAAATCAACCTGCCCCTCATCCCAACGTGGCGGTGATTTGGGATGGTTCCGTAAAGGAAACATGGTCCGAGAATTTGAAGAGGCCGTGTGGCAAACGCCACTCAAATCAGTTTCTCCTCCTATCAAGACCACATTTGGATACCATCTCATTTGGGTCCATGAGCGCGAAGAGGAGTGATGAGGATGCCATTTCGTGTTGGACTTGACCATTACCAAGTGGAAGGCATTCATGGTTACTTTGAACACGAACATTCACAGCCGCAACCCTTTGTTGTCTCTGTACGAGTAGATTTGATCGATGAAGTTCGTGATGAAGTACTATCAAGTACAGTTGATTATGCATTGTTACAGAAAGCAGTGGACGCTGTTATCCTTGAATCAAAGCCAATTCGACTTCTCGAAAAGATGGGAACGGATATCGCTAAATTCATTCAGAGTCGTGTTGATGTTGAATCGATCTTCATTCGGATAGAGAAACCAAATGCTCCTTTGCCACATCCAGGTGGTCTTCCTTTCATAGAATACACCTGGAATCGCACTGAGTAGGCAAAATCAACGGGAGACTTCAAAGAGAAGTTCTCCCTAGTCACTCCATGGAATCTCCTTCAAGAGTGTACGTCCCCAGTGCAATTGAAGCAGATGGTAATGCTATCGGAATGGGATGCTTCAGCACTGAAGAAATAGCCTGGCAGGTCCTCAAAACATTCCTTGGAAAAAGTGAACAAATGAACTTGATAGAGGCGAGTGTCGTTGCTTGGGATGTTGATGTCTTGGGTGAAGATGGAATGACGGTCTTATCTACGCTTGAAGGAAAAATTTGCCCCGTTTGTCAGCGCAGAACCTTCTGGGTTGATTTGGAACACCTCTCTGCATTATGCTACGGTTCAAGTTGCTCTGCTTGGATTGAACAAAGTACTGTTGATCCTGAGATTGTCGACTGCGGTTGGCCACCACTTCGTTTCCTGAAACAAGTCAAAGATATCGAAGAAGCATACAATGATCTTCGAACAATTGGTTCTGATGTTGCAGCATCAATGGAAGAAACAAACGATGTTATTACTCAACAAATGTTTGATTCAGGATTGAATGAGATTCAATAATCACATTTGCTCAATCGGAGTGATTCCTAATCCTTCCAAGCCAGTTCGTAGGAGTTGACGGCCAAGTTCACTCATTTCGTAAAAGAATCCATCAACAATGTTTTCTTGCAGAACTGTGCAATCTCGATAAAATCCATTGTAAGCATTTGCTAATTCAAGCATATGCAANGCAAACATGTGNGTTTTTTGTTGCTTAACTGAGCGTTCAAGAATATCGTTATGGCAACACATAAGNCGCATCANTTCAACNAGTCCAGATGGCATCGATTCCTTTTCNGGNATNNNAACGGGTGTTTGTTCAAGTCCTGANGCTCTACGAGATATTGAGCAGGCTCTCGTGTGAGAATACATGATGAAAGGAGCNGAACCTGCTTCAAAGGCAAGTGCCTCTTCCCAACGGAATGTGAATCCTTTCTCTGGACTTACCTTNATGATGTTGAAACGAACTGCTGCAGTACCCACTGCTTCAGCAATTACCGCTATTTGTTCCTCATCATANTCTGGACGTANTTCNTTGACAACGACTGCTGCTTGCGCATGAGCCTCTTCGAGTANATCGTCCATGAAGACAACNTTCCCCTTTCTGGTGCTCATCTTCCCTTCTGGAAGTTTGATAAACGAATAGAAAAGAACCTCAGGTCGCTTNGTACCCAATTCTTCTAAAGTCATTCCAACTTGTTTTGCCTGAAGTTTNTGATCTTCNCCAAGTACGTTGATAAGACGATCAGATTGGTNCCACTTCCATTGATGGTATGCNATATCTCTTGTNGCATATAGTGAAGAACCATCNCCTCTTCTATAGAAGAATTCAGTCTTTCCTTTNAANCCACGAGCACCGAGATCCAAAAACCCTGCTCCGTTATCGGCAGTTCCTGCNATATCCAAACCATCCAACGTTTCCATTAATTTGGAAACGGTTCCTTCGACAACAAATTTCGATTCTTTGGTAAATGTCGTAAAAGAGATGCCAAGACGCCCGAGGGTTTCGAGCATTCCATCAAGCACAGGAGAGTATGCNTCTTCNAACGACTGCAGTACATCGANATCGCCATGTTCACTCGCATGAACAAGCCTTCCTATTTCNGATTCAATCTCTGCTTTCTTGGCCTCATCAGACTCAGAACGTAATATCTGAGCNGCTTGATACCAACGCACTCTTTGATGATCTTCTTTGTGAAGCCATCGCTGTGANGGCTTACTCCGGTCAGAGAGCAATGAATTGACTTCTTCNTCAGANAGGTGTTCCAATGCCCAAGCTAAAATTCCAACCTGCTTNCCCATATCATCNACATAGTACTCGGCACGAACATCATCACCATGAAGNCGATGAAGTCNGACAAGAGTATCGCCAAGAATCGCATTTCGGGCCCTTCCAACGTGGAAAGGACCGTTTGGATTTGCTGAGGTATGTTCGATTAAGACTGATCGAGAAGCAGATTCGGAATTCTTTGTAGCATCACCTACACGAATNGCTCCTGAAAGAATCTGGCCAGCAAGCCACTCTGGATTNGCTTTGAAATTGAGGTAACCATTTACTGCAGTTATTGATTNTAAACTTTCNATTTGAGGAAATTCATTGGCTATTGCATCAGCAATCTGTTGCGGTGCTTGACGNAGAATCGAAGCAAAAGCAAAACAAGGCAGNGTTANNTCNCCTTGATCTGATTCTCTGCTTGGTTCCAAAGCCGATGCCCACATNCCACGCTCGATACCTTTTGAAGNGAGTAATGTTTCCAAATGAGGTTCGATGATTTTACTTAACAACTTCATTTTGAAACCTCACATCATTGGATATCGGAGAATTGCTGCAAGTCCACCAAATCCAAGTGCGAGTTGCGATCCTTCCTCTGTGTCAATTGAGATAAATACNACTTCACTGTTTGACTTCGATGCTAAATCAGACAGGACATCAATCAAGGAAGAACTGCTTAATTCCTTATGTGAGTCATTACTTGCCTGACAAGTNGGGCAAACTGGNANCTGNTCGGTCCGGCCTACGGATGCAGTCCATATGTGGTCACAAGACCCACATTGAATCTCAACAGAGTTCTTCCTCATACTTTCCGAGATAAGCAATGTATCCACCGCTCCTTGTTGTAANGCGTTACGGATCATTACCTCACCATATGTCGCCTTAGGATGAGTTTTGACAAGTTCTGAAAGGAATCTATCCATCATTTGACGCTCGGCATCAAGTTCGATTTCACCCATCANTGCTCCNGCATTACCAACAAGTTCNCGGACGCCAGATTCGTTTGAATAACCAACATCAAAGGTGGTTTTTGCAATTCTCTTCGTAATCTCATGATGGAAATATTCGTTTCGAACAACGAAATCCTTTGTTGCACCTGGCCCCCCAATGATGATTGCTTGGATGTTCTCAAGGTTCGGTAACCAATACGAACAAGCGTGCTCCGTAGCACGTTTGAAGAAATTATGTGCAGCTTCTTCAATCAATCGTTCGAAACGTTGAGCAGATTGACCTCCTTGNCTGTGTTTGCCCATAATATTCGATACGAGGTGTTCTTGAACATGTATCCGTTTTCCAGAAGCAATACCATATGCAGCTTCTGCCCTATCGATCACAAACAGGCCGTATGATCTCTTGTCAACAAGCATATCTTCAAGTTGTGTTAATTCAAACACAGAGTCACAACGATACCTGAATGAAAGAAGTGNTTGAGGNGGATCNTCNATAACCACAGTNGTTTGACGAGTCTTATTGTTNCCNACAATNATNGCNCCAGTNAANAGNGCGATNCCNCTNTCNCCNGNATTTTTGAATCTNGAAAGNGANGANATNGCNGACTCAATNGCACCTTGAACNTTCTTTCGTGTNCCTTTNGATTTGATATTTGCAGCCTGACCNTGTTCATTTTGAAGCAANGAACGNGCNTCACTNATTTGNCGATCTGGAGGAATTATNACGGTNACTAACTCTGTGCCATAGCCTTTCATTTCNCGGAGGTCTTCCAAGGCTAATTTGAGACGAAGACGNCTTGTCGCCAATTCAGCATCATCCGACATACATCTTCCCTCTACCATTGGGGTCAAACCAAGGGTTTTCAACCCTCGCCTAACTTTTGCATGGACAACGCCTAAGAAGCGCCATGAATAGGCAAGAACATGGTTGCACCAATCATTGTCGCACTCGGCGGTTCGCTTCTCTATGGAGACCATGATGTGAAAACATGGCTCGGACAACTACGTCAGACACTGGTTCATATCGAAGGAAATGGACGTAAAATTGGATTGGTTATAGGAGGTGGAAAGCCTGCTAGAGATGGAATAAATCTAGCAAAGGATGTTGTTAATGATCGATTCCGACTTGATGAAATCGGTATCGCTGCCACCCGATTAAACGCAACGATCCTTCAGAAGATGTTGCAAGAAATTGGTTGCAACGTGGCTCCATCGATTCCTGAAACAACCTCGGAAGCCTCAACTATGTTCGATTCATTCAACATCGTCATCATGGGAGGAACCAAACCTGGTCACACAACAGATGCGGTCAGCGTTGCCTTTGCACGTGATTCAGGGTCCGCACATGTCATTATCGCCACAAATGTATCTCATGTTTACACATCAGATCCACGTAAAGATAAATCTGCAACCGCTATAGAAGAGATGACACTGGATGAATTAAGCGAGATTACAGGCACAGAATCACTCAAGCCAGGACAAAGTGCAGCCGTCGATCCAATAGCTGTTCAATGGGCAAAGGATGCGTTATTGCGAATTGGAGTCCTAGATGGGCGAGATATCCGTCGACTTGAAGACGCATTGGAAGGTAGGCCATTTGAGGGAACCTTAGTTCGCCCGGAGTGAAAAATATGGTCGATGCAGAAGCAATCAGAAAGAAAGCAAAGAACATGCCAAAGCGTTCCAAAGCGCAAGCAATGACTCCTTCTCACAAACATTGTCGCATCTGTGGAATCGATATTCCTGGTAAATCCGAAGAACGTGTTTGCAAAGTGCAGGAATGCATTGAACGCTATGAAAAAGATGAGAAAAACAAGGAGCGTATGCGTAAATGGATGCTTATCTTCTTCGGAATATTTGCATTCATTACCATTTTGCCTTTACTTGCAAGGATCTAAGTTCATTCGTCTCTTCTGTACCAGCCCTCTGGTAGCTTCATCGGGTCGACATGTTGTGCAGCCTTGACTCTTCGAACGATTTCTAGACGTAGTGCATCGAGTCCAACGTCTTCTGTTGCACTCATTGTCGGACGACCTTCCTCATCATAGAGTAAGGGCAACTCTGGCGTCCCTTTGGAACCTGATTCTCTCCAAGCCTCTTCTTCTTGCTGGACAAGTTCCCAATCTTCTGGACGAGGTGTTAGAAGGTCTGCCTTTGATGTAACCACGAGCATATCGGTCCCTGGAAGTAAACGATCAACATCTTCGAGCAAATTCAACTGCTCTTCGAGTGGAGTCCCACATGCCTCACTTGTATCAAGAAGGAACAAAACCAGAGACCCGATGTTCTCTAGAGCGGCAATAGCCTGTTGTTCAATTGCATTTCTTCGGCTCATTGGCCTGTCAAGCAATCCTGGTGTATCGACCAATTGGTGGACCAATCTTCGATGGGTGAAATGTCCTACGTGAATTTGTTTTGTTGTGAAAGGATAGTGATTGACTTCCATATTTCCTGATGAAAGGGCTGAAATGAAAGCGGACTTGCCAACATTAGGTGCGCCACAAACAACAATACAAGGGAGTAATGTTTCGATTTGAGGAAGTGCTTTGAGGGTTTCTCGCGCCTCATTGAGCCATTTCAATGAAGGACCGACTCGTCCAAGAATAGAACCGATTCGCCCATAGGCTTCTCGACGAGCCTCATGCATCAATTCGATCTGAGCAGTTCGTACAATTTTCCGTGAATTTTGCGATGCAATGCGTTGAACTTGTGTACCTCCCCATTGGAGCATTGACAGATGATGCCGATAATCATCAGTACCGACGCACGCTTCGATCATTGCGAGGTCGAATTGTGGAGAATGATCAAGAGANGGCCAGGTTTGAACTGTTTCTCTAAACAAGGTATCAATGATATCAGCTGCTGTTTGAATCATACGAGTAAGTTGTTTCCTCGTCCGAAAGACTCGATTGTAATCATCGACTCGGTCAGCGGCCTTGCGGGCCCGAGAAAATGCCTTGTCGAGGACCTCGTCCTCAAACAGCACAGTTGGCAGTTGGCGCCATGTAACCTTCATAGGTACCCCATGTCATCCGGAGCGACAACCCTTCATGAACCCATCACATCAAAAACACGATGATGTTGTAATTGCACATTGTTCATGTAGGGTCGGCTCTCAGAGCAAACTATGGCGAAGAAATCATCAGGACCCGAACTGCCAAAATGGGCGACTGGCCTATGGAAAGAACTTGGCTCACCAGATTTGGATAGTATTCAAGGAATTCATAGCGGGGATCTGCTTGAACGACGAAACGGATTACGGAGAGATGACCTTGTTGAAATTCAAATTGACGCCAGAGCACTCCTTACTGATGCTGAACCATGGATTCGTGGCCGATTAATATCCTCTGGAAAATCAAGTCTCGAAATACTCGATGAAGGCGGATTCCGCCGGTTTGTCTCCAGGGAGACGATTGTCCAGATTGTACTTGTTGCTCACATGCGCCCTGCATACATCGATGATAAGGAACTCCTTGCTTACGAAAGAGAGGATATGAAACGTCGTTCAACACTTCATGAGAAGGTTGAGAAAGAAACGACAGGTAATGATGACGCTCATCTTTGGGGTTGAACATATGGAGACCCCAGAGGGTTGGTCTACTGTAGAACAATGCCTCATGCGTGAATTTGAGTTTAAGAATTTCATTGATTCAAAATCCTTTNTTGACAAAGTTAGTATTTTGTGTGAAGAGAAAAATCATCATGCAGACATCCATTTTGGATGGGGATATGCTGTAATTGAACTCACAACGCATGATAAAAAAGCGATAACAGAACTGGATATTGAACTTGCAACCCTCATCAATNCAATTGGAGGTTAGATCAATGGCTGTAGATCCGAAAGGACGAAAAGAACCAGGATATGACCGTCATATGTTCATTTGCGGTCATGAACGACCTCCAAATTCAGCAAGACCGAGTTGTAAAAATCAGGGAAGTCTGGAACTCTTGCCACGCATCAAGCAAGCACTTCGGGAAGAAGGGATTTCTTCGGTACGAGTTCAAAAGTCAGGATGTCTCGATTTTTGTGAAAATGGAATTAGTTGTGTCATATATCCTGAAGGTACATGGTATCAATTATCCAATGGAATGGACATCACATCGATAATAGATCATTTGAAAAACGGGACAATTAGTCAAACTAATTTAATGAAACTCGAATAGAATCAATCAGAGTTTAACAGGTCGTGTAGCACCACATGCTTGACACTTCAAGAGTGTGGTACGGTCTTGCTTGATGAAGACTGTATCAGGAGCGTTGCATTGGCTGCACATGATGTAAGTATTTACATACCCGACGATTGCTTTCTTGATTCGCTTAGGAGGAATTCGTCCTTTGAAGCGAGCTCGAGGACCATCTCTTGACCCTGAGGTGCCCAGTTCATTGAGGATGTATTGGTAGACGTGATTGTCATCTCGATCCATCATACCAACAACTTCTGCGAAGTTTCGAAGAATCGTGTTTGAACCTTCAATCATAATTTGGGGTTCAGGAAGTCTCCATCGAGCNCTAGAGGATATGTCCGTTGGAATGTTCTCACGCGCTCGGTTGAGAAGAGATTCATAGTCAAAGTCGCTCATGGTTCCTCCTGACACCCCTTTCTCTTCAAGGCTTTGGGTNNAANATGGGCAAAGNCTTCATGGAGGGNGGNCTTACTGGAAGNAGTATGANTACAATGGTCNCAAGTATTGAAGAGTTGAAAACAATNGCNACAAACCTTCGNAANGATGGNTTGAATTCACAACAAATNGCTGATGANNTNTCCCTNTCTCAAGANACAATTGCATGGCTNCTNACTGGTACAAATACNGANCNACGTCCAACNGANGTTCANATCGGNTGGCGTACAATNGGNGTNNGNCCAGCNCGNATNACTGCTATTGGNAACATNATGGCCGATGTNGTNATNGAAGAATTNGATGAAGCTGAGATNGTNGTNGGNATNTCNATNAANGGAATCGCATTTGCTCATGAAGTNGCNCANGCNCTNGATGTAGAAGTNGCAATNCACNGNAANGTNGACGGAGANCCNGGTGCNGGTGCNTTNTCAAANAAATATGGCCAAGTNGGNGGNGGNAANAAGGTCGTNATNATCGACGACGTNTTGTCNAGTGGNGTAACNATGAGNCAGACNATTTCNGCAATNNGAGCTGCTGGNGGAGANGTNGTTCTTGCCCTTGTACTNGTNAANAANACGNNTCGAAANGAAATTGANAANGTNCCNCTACGNGGCNTNATNCGNGCTGTTCCTGTTTGATTGGAGTTGAAAANATGCATTGGTCCGATGTCGCAGCNAAGCGNCTTGCAGAACGTGGNNANAAGCACATNATNTCTACNGGNATNACACCNAGTGGNGAATTNCACATNGGNCANNTACGNGAAATNCTAACAGGNGATATGCTTACTCGAGCTGCTAAGAAAGCGGGACTTGATGTTGAATTCGTCTTTATTGTGGATAGCGCAGANCCATTACGGAAGGTNTACTCGTTCCTAGATGATGANTATGAANNNTANATTGGNCATCAGTTGAAACAAATCCCGCCACCTACGTCCGAGGGGAAGCCTGATCATGAACGATTCTCAAATGGAATCTCATACGCCGATCATTTTCTTGAACCGTTCAAGGAGGCCTTGGAACAGATCAATGTGCGTCCAAGATTCATAGACAACTATGAATCCTATTCATCGGGTAAATTCTCTGAAATGGCTCGTATTGCTTGCAATAAAGCAACAGAGATTCGTGAAATAATAGAACGTGTTTCGGGACGAGAACTCTCTGAAGAATGGTTTCCTTGGAATCCAATTGATTCCACTGGTTCAATCGATGGGATCACAGTCACTGGTTGGAATGACCCCTTTGTGGAATGGATTGATTCCAATGGTCAAACTGGAAGAAGTGATGTTACCAAAGGTGAAGGAAAGCTGCCTTGGCGTATTGATTGGCCTGCAAAATGGGCATGGATCGGAGTTACAATGGAACCGTTTGGGAAAGATCACGGAGCCGCAGGTGGTTCATATGATACAGGAAAAGAGATTGTTGAATTATTTGGAAAACAAGCACCTGTTGACTTAACCTATGAGTGGATTAGCCTTCGTGGACAAGGTGCAATGTCTTCCTCATCTGGTAACACCATCGGGCCATTAGAAGCCCTATCGCTTGTGCCTCCAGAAATTTTACGATACCTCATAGCATCAACTAAACCAAACAAAGCAATTGAATTTGATACGGGGATGGGATTAGTAACTCTTGCAGATGAATACGAAAGATTGGCTGCGCGAGATTTTAAACAAGAACTGACGAATCAAGAACTTAGCAGAAGAAAACGTGTCCAAATAGAAGATGCGGCTGGAGCAATGCGTATGGCAAGTACAATTCCAGGCGTTCGAGTGCAGGCATCTGCAGTAACATTCCGTCATCTTGCACTATTGGCTCAAACCAAAAAAAGTGATGAAGACGTGTGGGCCAATTTACGAGATTCTGAAGTTATTGAAACTGTCACACCACGAATGCAAGACCGGCTCAATCGCATGCGTTATTGGATTCAATCACCTCATTTCCCCGAAGAAATGCGAATCCATATCCTTTCACAACCGAACGCTGAGGCGATTCAAGGATTTAGTGAGAATGAACGTAGCATTCTGCGAGCTCTTTCTGCAGAGTTCGCAAATTGTCAATGGACTAAAAAGGAGATTGCTGCCGCAATTCCTCGGAGTATCGAGTCATTATCTGTTGCGCACAAATGGCACGCTTACAGAGTCGCATATCTCTGTTTAATGGGAGTGGAAAAAGGACCCCGTCTTGCCCCAATATTGTCTGAACTGGAGAAGAACGACATACTTTCACTTCTCGAGAACAGTATCAAAATTATTGATTCGTGACTGAAATAGAATTTTCATCGTCTTTTTCAGGGTTTTTATTGGAATTCAACCGTCACACTTGAAAAGTAGTCGCTAATCATTGACTAACATGGCAGGCGTCTATTGTCCGACATGCGAGGTCGGTGTAGAGGCTGCTGCTAAGTTTTGCTTGTCGTGTGGACATGACCTTCTTGTCCAAGGCCCA
>NHFS02000022.1 GCA_002171315.2 Euryarchaeota archaeon TMED117
CGGGTCGCAGGAATGACAATCCTGCATGATAACCTCTACACCAAGCGGGCGGTATCAGTCTGCCGTAACGGAACCGCTATTTAAGCCGCGAGGTATGGCTTAGTCAGGGACGACCATGGCCGGCAAGAAAACATCTGCAGAACAAGCTCGAGAACAGGCCGAAGAGGCAACACTCGGATCGATGCTCGATGGAGCATTTGGGGCAATGGATGGAATTGAAGGACCACCAGAACCTGAGCCATCATCGCCTGAACCTATTCCAACAGAAACACCAGAACCAACATCCGATTCTCCTGTAGAAGCCCCAGGTCCTTCCGGCCCTCCAAGCGGTCCGCCTACTGAAGCGGCTCCTGGCCCAACAGGCCCTCCGACTGGCCCCCCAAGCGGCCCACCAACAGCACCCCCTACAGAAACACCCGCTCCGTCAGGCCCCCCTGGTGGTCCACCAAGTGGTCCTCCCCAAAAGGCTCCTGAAGAAAAGCCAGGTCCTTCAGGACCCCCGACTGGCCCCCCGAGCGGACCCCCATCGGCACCCCCTACAGAAACACCTGCTCCAACCGAAGAAGTCGTAGAGGAAGAGGCCGAATCAACCGAAGAACAAACAGACGAAGCGTCAGAACCATCTCCTGAGGTTCATGAAGAACAACCTGCAGTTGAAGAACCAGCTGAAGCCTCTGAGGAAGCCCCAGAAGAAATTCTTGAGCCTATTGCTCCAGAATCAGAAGAACCAGAGCAACCGGCAGAAGATGTAGAACCATCTGATGAAACCGCTCCCGAACCCGCCACTCAAGAAGAAATAGAACGTTTAACAGCAGAAATAGAACGACTTCGCGGTAGTTTAGTCGGAGCAGCAGAGGTTATTGAAGAGCTAGAAGAAACGCCAATGCCTCCAATTGTTTTCGATAATATTGTTGTTGCACCACATCTCGTTGCGGATTTCGCACGTATGGGTAGGCAACTCAACCGAGCTAATTTGGTTAAGGGTTCTATGGGATCTATGTCCATGCTTCATCCTGATGAGCCCGGTCTCATGATCAGCACAAGACATTCAACATCCCTTGCACGTCTCGATGAAAGAGGAATCGTGGGAGGGCGTTTGGGTGGCGAACCACCACGCGGCGCAATTGCCGATTGGAAAGTTCACGAAGTATTGCTCGCATCGGTCTCAGTAGTTACTGGCGGCCCAGCCGCAGCAATCCATATGCATGGGCCTTACACAACCGCAGCAAGTTGTGAAAAGGACCTCATTATCGTCCAACCAATCGATGTTATCGGCAAAGAACAAATCGGTAAAGTCGTTATTGTTGATCCAGATGGAATGGATACAGATTTTCTCCGCCAAGTTGCTGAAGCATTGAATCAAGGTGGTTTGCGATGCGTAGTTGTTCGTGGACACGGCGCGTATGCGGTTGGTGCGAATTTAGACCAAGCAATGGCTAACGCAGCGATGCTTGAACATTCTATGCAAATTCTTCTTCTTGCCCGCCAGGCCAATCTGAAATTCTGATTATTCTTTGCGATCTCTGCAAACTTGAACGAAATTCTCAAACATTTCCTTTCCAAATTCTGAGTCGTTGACTTCGGGATGGAATTGCAATCCGAAACGATCGCCGTCATTGTTCTCCATACCCTGTACCTTGCACGATGGGCTGCTTGCAGTAATGAAGAAATTATCTGGAACCTCGTGGACTTCATCATTATGTGATTCCCACACGATTTGCTCTGCTTCCGTTCCCGCGAAGATTTTCCCACCACCGTCGTGAAGCTCGATTTCCATTGCTCCAAATTCAGGCTCTGGAGATTCCCGTGCGTCTCCCCCATAGAAACGGGCCATGAATTGATGTCCTGCACAAATTCCTAGAATCGGGATGTCCAATTTCAGATACTCTGCACAATTCCCCAATTCCCCAGTCAGGCCAACGCGAGCAGCACCGCCTGATAGGATCAAACCATCGAGGTCTCTCATATCTTCAATAGGCGTATCATTTGGAATGATTTGGGTATCGACTTTGAGGTAACGCAACATCCTCCACTCACGATGTGTCCATTGGCCGCCGTTATCGACGACATCGATGACAAGTGAATCTCCGTCGCTCATGTTTCGATTCGTGCCGAGAACATCCATGAACTTGCCGAATCGTCGCGACTTCATATACTGTTGAAGTTGAGTAGTTGTGAGGAACTACAATGTTGGACAAAACATACACAGTACACGTAGCAAGAGAAGGCGGCCATGAGCAAGAAACCATGACTCGCCAAGGTATCATCGATATGGTATCAACAAACGATAACACATGGGTCTTTGTTGACTCTCAAATGGTCAGTGTTGAAGAACTTGAGACCATTGAACTCAACAATTCAACCGAAATCAGAATCAACCCTGGAATGGTTGGTGGAAGCGAGACATTCAAGGTTTTTATCGCAAACCAAACAGGGGACCAAGAGGTTATGATGAGCAAGCAAGAGATTGTCGGCGAATTGTCACAAAACCAAGGAAACTGGTTGTTTGTTGACGGTCAAATGGTCGATGCAAGCACACTCGAAAACACATCCATCACCCAAGACAATGTTTTGAGAATGGTCCCATCCATTGTTGGTGGATCAGGCGAAGCAACCTTCACTGTTCAAATCACAGACTCAACCGGGCACTCTGTTGCTCAGATGTCTCAAACCGAATTGGCTTGTGAAACCGAAAGCGGAAGCAATTGGTTGTTCGTAGACGGTCAAATGGTCGATGCGGCAGCAGTCCGAGAAATGGATTTGAGCCAAGCAGCTGAAATTCGCCTTACGAAGCCACTTGTTGGTGGAATCGATTCCGTCTGAAAAGTCTGCCATCAACGGACAGATTCAAAACCAATGGGTAGGTCGGATGATTCATGTCAGAACTTGTTGATTACAAGTGCGCCCTCTGTGGAACACACGAAAGCTTTGACCGCGAACGCAATGGAATCCATTGCAGTCACTGTGGTTCAAAGATCTTCATGAAGCTCCGCCGTAGCAGTGGCGACCGAAAGAAGAAGACACTCAAGGCCGAATGAACTCACACAAAGGGTCAAGGACCCTTGTCGTTGTTTGATATTCATGGCGAGTTGGTTGGAGGTATATTCGCCTCGTACNTTTTCTGAACTTGCTCTCGAAGCGAGCCAAATTGAAACNATTCAGCACGTTGCNTTGCAAGCCAACCCACCACATCTTCTCATCTCAGGTCCTTCAGGAACAGGTAAAACCGCTACTTGGCGCCTCATTGTNNGACANGTCTTGGGCCCTTCCTGGNGNTCAACAGTNCACGTNCTCCAAGCCAANGATCTTGCTCGAACCGCNGGAGCTATGGCCACATTCGAAAACTTNCTACGTCCTGGCGGTAAGAATTCAAGCGATACACTTGCCAGCCGAACNTCTCTCGATGCTTTTGANTCGACCTTTTCAAAAATNGAAGAAGGCGATACAGCCCCTGCAGGTCATGAATCTGTACGAGGAAGTAACCAAGAAGCACACATTTCAAGAATNATTGTAATCGAAGATGCTGATTATCTTGGGCATAAGCGCCAACCTCTTCTTCGCCGAATGATGGAATCAACCAGTCAAACATCCCGATTTATCTTCACCGCTCAAACGCCTTCGAGACTTATCGATGCACTACGAAGCAGAACACAACACATACGCCTCTCGGCAACACCTCGAAAAACAATTGAAAAACGACTTGAAGAAATATGCAAGCGTGCTGGAGTTGAATCCACACGAGGTATACTAGGCGACATAGCTCACGTAAGCGATGGCAATCTAAGGAAGGCCATTTTCACCACTGAGATGCTATCATTAAGAGATCTACTTAACGACCGAAGCAATCTTCAGAAACTCCTCAAGGCAACATCAACTAGCGATGTCCAAATCATGTTAGAAGAGGCACTTCGAGGCCGTGTTGTTGAATGGAGATGGGTCAAAGAAGGCGTCAAGAATGTACGGCAACTGAAAGGGGCAATGGGAATATATGACAAAATCATCTCCTCTCAAAGTCTTGAGGCTGAAGACGTTGTTGAGCAAGCCCATCAAGTGTTGACAAGCGGACGATTAAATCTTGAAGAATCAACCCTCACTACTGCCCTGCAAGCGATTGCTGGTTGTGATATGAGGCTTCGAAGATCCGCTCAAGGACGCATTCAAATTGAACACATGCTGTTTGATATCGCCAACATCAATTCATCGTAATCTCCTTCATGGGAGGCGGTTTGGCATCGATGGGCGTGTAGCACAGCTGGATAATGCATCGGCCTCCTAAGCCGAAGATCGCGGGTTCGAATCCTGCCGCGCCCGCCAAACCTTACGATTCACATCCAATGAAGCGAAGCACACTTATGTGGCGTTTCTCTCACAACAACTGAGCGAGATGGAACCAGAGGACGAATCCATCATCGCTCGAACGAGACGGACTCTCAAATCCCTTCCTGACCCCTATGGTCATGGTTTCTCCCGCAGCGAAGATCCGTTGGCACGAACAAGAGAGGCTTGGGAAAAGAGCGAACAGTTGAGGATGAAAAGTGGGAAAATAGCAACGAATCCCTTCTTTCTTTTTTTCAGAAACATCGTTGGATTTAGCATTGCAGGGATGTCGCTTCTGTTTGTAATCAATCCTTCATTCCTACCTTCCAACCCGCTTTTGGTGCTTTCAATTTGGCTTATTCCACTTCTAGCGGCATTCGGACCACCTATTGCGGGAAGTGAAGCGACATGGTCTGCAGCCGAAGCAAAAATCTCTCTTCGAGAACAAGGAGGAATTGGCGACGGTAGAAGACATACTCTACGCGCCCAACCAGGGATGGATCGTATTCTGGAAGGTCTACGGGACGGACGTCGCCAAAACAATATCAGTGCTTTTCTAGCAACAACGTCGCTTACTTTGCTCTGCTTATCGACGTTGATTACACCAAGGACCGTGGCTTGGAATCTTCTTCTTCTCATCTCTATGACATCGGGTATAGGATTGAGTATTCACTCAATACTAACAACATTCTACGTTCGTCTACAAGCCGACTCGATGCCGTTACTGATACATTATGCTCCAACACATCACCCCACCCAACTTGGCTCTCCATTAGGGGAGTTGCTCTTCGCCCATCTTGACCCAGATTCTCAAATTGAGTGGAGTTCATGGGAAGAAAGATTCACTTCCAGTATTTTACCAGGAATTGATCCGATTCAGGCCAGAGAACGTCTCCTTTTCCTTCTTCATCTCCATGCAACAGATGTTGTTTCATCAGAACACGTCATCGAATCACTTCGTGATTTCATGCCACCAGAGGCGATAGACCGTACTTTACTCCAAGAAGACTCTTTCTTTAATTGGAGATCCATCCAACGTTCTCTGGAACATGCAAGAGCTTGGCAACCGGGAGCCTTCCGTTTATTCGAGCGATTACAAAACGATCTTCTTACCGGATCCCCGGAAATCCTCCTTTCACCTTGGAGGATGGACATCTCCTTGGATACAATGTGTTATGATGGCTCAGGAAGTTTGTTTATTGCACTCAATAACCAAACATTTGATTCTACACACGCTCGTGTAGAAGTGCAAGTTCCAGGAGGCAAGCCTGAATCAATCAATCACAGATTCGAACTTATGCCCTGCCCGCCGCCAACAAAGTCGGTTGAATTAACACATCCTTCTGATGATGATGTGCTCGATTGGCTGCCTCGTTACCTTGAGCGAACAGTTGTACTTTGGATAAACGTGGCATGGGATAGACAATTCAAGGGAGATGCCCAAGTCCAAGTAACGCTTAGAGACGATGCAGAAACAGTCCTCGGATCTCGGATAGTGCGCACATTTGTTACGCCGAGAGAAAGCCATCAACGAGGAGATAGAATACGAGAACTTCTTCGTGCTCGGAGGTTTTCCGACCTTCCTATTCCAGAGGCACGAGGCGAATCAATTTCTGGTTGACCAAGCGCTTTCCTTATGGCAGGGCTTCACTTCCCCTCAAATATTGGGGGTCTAATATGGAAGCATGGGACATCGTAGTACTTGGTGACGGGCCTGCTGCTCTAACTGCAGCAGCAGAAGCTGCAAAAGGTGGCGCCAACGTCTTGATGATGAGTTCAACAGGATTAGGCGATGGCGGCAATGCTGCTATGAATGGTATTGCATGCCACATCCAAGAAGAAAGCAATCGTGGTCATCGCGAAGACACGATTCGAGCGGGAAATTTCCTCTCAGACCAAGACATTGTAGCCCAGTATACAACCGATGCACTTCGAACAGTCGACCTTCTAGAACGCCGAGGCGTAAATTTTCGTAGGGATGCAAAAGGAATCGTAAAAGGACATCATGGTTCAGGCCATAGCAAACCACGCCTGTGCAATGCAGGAGACGCAACAATCCGAGAATGCCAACAAGTTCTGGAAGAACAATGCATGAAACACGGCGTCACCAGGAGAGGCGATCAAATCCCTCTCGAACTTGTCCATACAAACTATTCAATCAACGGAATTACAACACTCGACATGATCAATGGCCGAGTTCTAACCGTACAATGTAAAGCACTGATTATTGCAGATGGCGGATTTGAAGGCGCATATACAACAGGTTCGACATCTCTTGGAATGGATATGGCCTATCGGGCTGGAGCTCCACTGAGAAACATGGAATTTGTCGCCCACGCCCCGCTAGGTGTCGTTGGTACAAACATGATTATTCCTCAATCTATCCTCTCCGATGGAGCTGAACTCTACACTCCTTCCGGAGCCGCCATCGATGTGTCTCCTTCCACAATGACTTCTGAAATTTGCTCCAAGATGAACGAAGCAGGCACAACAGTACTGGACGCACGTGAACTTGGCGAACACGTTAGTTGGTGGACAACGACATTCGATCAAATCAAGCAACGCCTCGGCGTCGACATGCATCGTCAAACCATCGAAGTTGCGCCACGACCAAACCACACCCTGGGAGGTCTTTCCACCGACGAGAACGGCAGGGTTGTTTTGCAAACATGGGCGCGATGGTTCACAGGTCTTTACGCAGCAGGAGACGCAGCATCCAGCGGACTTCATGGCTCTGATGTCCTAGCAGGCAATCGTTTATTGGAAGCAATATGCACTGGTGTTTCAGCTGGATCTCACGCCTCAGAATGGATTACAAAACGGAAATTTACTGGCGCCCCAGCACTTGAAGAATCCCTTAACATCACAGAAGCAGAACTGAGCATGCTCGGCGCAGAATCAGATGGCCCCGTTCAAAGGCTCAAACCCGTTGTTCAGCGTCTAAGCGAACTCCTGACAGCAACCCAATCTCCAGCCGTTGAAGCAACTGCGTTGTCAAATGCGTCAGAATCCCTCAACCAACTTTCGATCAGAGGCGAACAACTTCATTGCGATGAAACTTCATTGATCGCAAATCAGAATCTCCTCGAAATATTAAGAGCTCAAGCTGCGATACGTTTAGGCCTTGCTAGCGTAAGAAGTTCTGAATTAAGAACAGAGTCACGAGGCCTCCACCAACGCTCAGATTTCCCCGAACAGGATAGCGAGCAAATCCATCACAATCTTGTTTACAATGATGGCTCAACAGGGACACTCGCTCTAAGAAAAGGGCCATCAGGAAATTGGATTCTCAACCCTACTTCTGCGGTTTGATTATCTGTAATGGATGATTGGTCGTTCCATGGCCGAGAAATCATTGTTCGAACATATATTGTCCGGCGATATCCCTTCACACATGGTTGGTTCTGGAGAGGGGTGGTATGCCTTTCTCGATATTTTCCCAAGAAGAGAAGGCCACACGCTCGTTATTCCAACGACTGCAGTATCACGAATTGCTGATTTGTCCACGCTGGAACGTTCACAGTTGATGGAAGGGGTTGCGGAAGTCCAACGTCTTTTGACAATAAAATTCGCAACAACAGATTTCACAATCGTCATTCACGATGGTCCACTTGCAGGCCAAGAAGTACCTCACGTACATGCTCACGTGCTTCCACGAACAGAAAATGACTCTGGGAAGACATTGGCTGCAATGTGGCCCCCTCAAAGTCAAGATATTGACCATGAGAAACTAAGTGTCTTGGCTTCAGAACTGCGGATGGAGGGGAACTGAATGGCAAAAGGAGTTGCAGACTGGGATGGAGCAGTTGATCATCGAGGAGAGGCTTTACCCGTTCTTTCTAAGTCCTCTGCGAATATGAAGATGGAGAAATTACTGAACACGCCCATGCCATCTTATGACAAAGAAACACCAGGGTCCTATTTTTGGACCAAACTCGCGTTTTTCTTTTGTCGTAGAACTGCAGCAAATCAGTTTAGAACAATTGAGTATACAGGCACTGAAAAGATTCCATCGGACCGAGGATCACTTTGTACATCATGGCATACGAATGGGCTCATCGATCCACTCGGGATTATGTTAGCACATCCAAAGGAATTCGTAATGGGGGGGCGCCATGACCTCGTAACGCGGCCATTACTTTCTTTCTGGACTCGAAGGTTAGCGGTGCAACCAGTGGTTCGAAAAGCAGAATTGCTCCGAGGAGGCTGTTCGGAAGAAGAGGCAACGAATCTTAATGGCCGCTCACTACTCACTCTTGCCACAGGCATCTCCAGCGGTTTTGCATGTGTGCTTTTCCCTGAAGGAACAAGCCATGATCTGTCCCACATGCTCAGATTTAGAACAGGTCCAATGAGGACCGTCCTAGCAGCTGCAGCAATCGCAAAGGCGAGTGGAGACAAATGCCCAGTTCTCCAACCCGTTGGATTACATTTCAGAGTGCGCCATCATTACCGAACAGACATGTGGGTGGAATTTGGCGACCCCCATTATCTTCCTGAAGACCAGATTCCCGAAGATCTTATCGAAGCAGTAAAACAACGGCAATGGGTCGAGCCTCCTCAAGAACTTGTTCGTTCTCTCAGAGACAACCTCCGCCCACACCTCCATCCTCTTACGCCAAATGTATCTTCTTGGGATGAACACGGGGGCACACATCTGATTGCTCAAGTGGAATCCCGTATTGAAAACAAACCGCTTCGGACCTGGAGAGAAGAAGTCATTGCAGCCCGAGAGGTTCGCGACAGATATCAAACAGAACTCGAGCATGTCGAATCTAAACCCGTAAAAATTGAACATCCGGTTCTCGATCAAGGAATAGAATTACACAGAAAACTCGGTGAAAGAAATTTGGATGGACGGGATTTGAATAAGGACGCGACTGGATTGAGAAAAGGAAATCCACTTCGCTTAGTAGATGCTGCAATCCGAACGAGCGTTATGGCTGCGTTGCTCCCGATATTCATCGCCTCTCTTTCAATTCAGATGTTCTTGGGCCGGTACTTGGGTGACAGAACAGATGAAGGAGTCGATGCAAGAACAACTTATCAGTTCTTAGCTGCAATGTTTGGTTGCGTCCTCATGTGGCCGTTCATATCTCTTCTAACGACGGGTACACTGTGGTGGTTTGAGAGTGAACTTGAAACAGTTCTTTCGTTCGAATGGACTCAAATGTTTGGTGAATCCTCTGCAATGGTTGCATCAGCAATCCTCGCCGTGTATGTTTGTTCTATCCCTGCTTTTTGGTTGACTGGACGAATATTCGGATTTTGGTGGGATTCCTATGTCGATACAAAGAAAGCATTTCGACGTCTTACTGCCTCAAGTACCTACAAGAACGAACTGGCAGAGAAACTGACTCATCTTCGGCAAAGTTTAGTCAGCGAGAAGCGTTGAGTTCAAATTCATCGACCGCGAGGAAGGGACATGGTGGGTAAGGAACACATCAACGATATTCGCAAATGGCTTGCCAGCGAACGTCTCGAAATTCGGGATAAAAATGATCCGCGAGCGGAAGCCCATTTCCTCATCAAATACCCTCCAGGCCCCCAAGGCCACATGTTCGCAGTCGTCGTGCCAAAAGGTCGCGATTTGGTGTTTGTCTCAAGCATGACAAGAGTCGATCTTGGCCAACAAGAACAAATGAAAGAACACATGAAAGAAGAGTCTGAAGTGTGGAGCGAATGGGTGCACGAATGTCGTCTGACACTGATGAAGGCCGAACTCGACTGGGGCATCCATATGGGACATGATGGTAAAGAAAAGCCAGGACCACTCCAAGCATTCAATGTGAGTCTACCAATATGGAATGATGGATTGAACAAGAATGCATTAATGCACTCTCTACGAAGACTATGGCTTGCAAAACTCAGCATGATTCATGAAATTAAATTTGCATATGGTCCTGGAAAAGGCGAACCAGGTCCCGTTGATGATTGGGCAAATCAAGAGAAAAAATCCACTTCTATCAATATCGAGGAACCTGCAAAAATTGAGTTCAATGACACCATGCCGTTTGGCACCGGTTTAGATCCAGAAGAGTGGGCCTGAGAGCAATTTCATTCTCTGATAATCTGACGCCTAAGGGGCGCGGTTAAGTACTGGACTTGTATGGTTCAAGGTACCACAGGTGATACTATGCGTCAAACAACAAAATCATTTACTTTAGTCAGCTTAATGCTCCTTTCAGCATTTTCTGGATTAATTATCGGAACCGAAGAAGCAGAAGCTTCACAAGTTGTCATTACAGAAGCCGTTCGTATCGTTGATGGAGGAACTGCATCCGACGCTCAAACAACAGTAGCATCCGATAGTGAAGGGAACGTACACGTGGTATGGACTCGAAACAATCAGCACCTGTATTACTCCATGCTATCGCCTCGTGGAGAAACCTTAATCGATGCTACTCAGATCACAAATCCTGGGCTTCACAAAGTATGGCATCCGGATATGGTCATCGACGATAACGATCGAATTCACATCGTTTGGGCGGATAAATCTGGCCAATACAAAATTATGTACACTTCACTAAATCCTTACCTTGCACCTTTGGATGGTATGGCTGCTGAGGACAGCGGAATCTCTCAAATCGATGACACCATCCTTTCCATGCGCGCTCAAGACAGAGACTGGCCATCAATTGATGCAGATAGCAAAGGCAACCTGCACATTGCATGGCAAGATTCCTACGACGAACTTCAAATGTTCTTCAACCAACCTCAAATCTACTATACTATGATTCAACCAGAATTTGCTTCTGGAAGCATCCTCACTCTTTTCGAAGACACTCTTCTGACCCCGATTATCGGTCACAAGGGCCACCCTGACATCGTTGTCGACTCAAACGATCTTGTTCAGATTGCTTGGGATGACACTCGAGGTGGCAAGGTCGAACTGGTCTTCATCGTCGATACATCAGGTTCAATGTATTCTGAATGGGCAGATGTTTGCACGGTCATTTACGGTGGAAACTTCGCAGCAGGAGGATACTTCCAAGGTTTGAAGCCAATGCTTGAAGAAGGAAACATGACCGTTTACGAGACCATTTATGGACTCGGAAACTCCCTCCCAGGTGCTGCAAGCAGTGGTAACTGTGCAACGCATAACAAGAACGCAGGACCGCGTTCAACCGCTCTCGGAATTCAACCTGGTGACGATTCTGGCGGAATTAGAAAACTTCCAGGAACTGTATACAACGGCAATACCTACTCTGGATATTCTGGTGAAGATTGGGGCCCAGGAACAAACTGGGCTTGCCTGTCTTGGAAGGATGCTCAAGGAAATGTTCCAGGAAATCCACCAACACAAGATGACCACAAATGGAATCCAAACGCAACAAAGATTGCAATCCCTATCTCCGATGAAGGTCCAAAGGATGGAGACCCAGCACAGCAAGCAGATGACACCACTTCAATTGAAGAAGCTCACGACAACTGCGTTATTGCTGGTGTCGTTCCCGTCGGAATGTACGGTCAAACATACGGTGGAGCAACAGGTGTCCAATCTCACTTCAAAGATCTATCACAATGTCCAAACGGCATCCAAAGTACCGCTACACGAAATTGCCCTGCCAACACAATCCGCTCAACAAGTGCTGGTGGACAAGTCTACGAATTCCCATCAGGAACCGGTGGCGCAAGTTCAATGGCTCTTCTCGTCGAAGCAATGGTCTACATCTCCACAAACAACTCTCGTGAAATCTACATGTCGGTTCTAGACCCATACGGTAAGATGGACAACGATCCAAGCTGGACCCCTGGTGTCGCAGGAACTGTTGTACAGAACGGAGGCTATGTTGAAGACACTGGTAAGGGATCAGAAGGACATCTTATCGTTGTCAATGATACTCGTGTCACCATCGATGACGCTTACTCATTCCACCCATCTATTGGTGTGGATATGGAAGGTAACACACACATTGCGTGGATGGACGGCCGTGATTATGGATTTGAAAAGGATGTTAACTACGAAGTGTACTACACCAAACTTCGTCTGCAAGGTGCCGGAGAATTCGACGGCCGCGACGATGGATTATCCACATATGCGATCAAGAAGATTAACGATACCCCTATCTCAAATGTTGAAACATATGCTGGCTTACCACAAAACTCTCCATGGGGAGGAAACTCAGTATTCCCTTCACTTCTAACCGATGACCAAAATCAAATTCATATTGCGTGGGTTGACTCAGGCAACACCTCTGCTGGTGAAGAAATCCAGTATGTTCGCCTCAACCACACGGATTTGCAAGGCGACGGATTGACTGCGCTTGACCCATGGGAAATTGTACCGATTACGAAATGGTCTTCGAACAAACTAGGTCCGAACTCAGGCTATAAACCAAGCATAGGAATGCCTCCAGCATTCTCAAACGATCTCGGTAGCGGTGCTCACGTTGCTTGGTCTGATACAAACAAGTGCAACGACCAAGCCAACAACAACCGATTTACTATCTGCTACTCGCACGTTCTTACAGGACAAGTCGATGTAGAATTTGAGGAAGGAGAAACCTTCTATCATGTGATTGAGCCAGGTGAGCAAACCATCTACAATCTATCCATGAATAACTCAACGCCAGGCCCTAAGGATTTGGTTGCAGATACATACGGCCTTAACATCACAGGTGTCCCAACAAACTGGACAGCAACACTGTTCTTTGCTGACAACCATACTGCAATCTTCCCAGATACTGCAATCTTCCTCGAAGGTGGCGAATCTATTCGCTTCTACCTCCGTGTTCGAGCACCGTCAATCTATCAAGCGAATGCGGATGAGCTCGCTGAAATACGGGTTGATGCGAAGTCCTACAAAGATCCAGCAATTCGTTCTGAACTAACCACTCTAACACTTATGGACGTTGTACACGGAATCGATTTGGATACTTCCCACAGCGTCGCTGACGTTGAACAAGGACAAACAGCCATCTTCTCGATTACGATTACAAATACAGGAAACGTAGCCGATACATTCCTCTTCTGGGATCCACAAACTCTGGAAGGAAGACAAGAATGGCTGCTACCATTTGCATGGGACGTTAATTTCCCAATGAGTGTACAACTTGATCCTCAGCAGACTGTAACAAAGAACCTAGAGATTAATGTTCCAACCTCTGAAGACCCTGGTGCATTCGTCATATTACTCAAGGGCTGGTCTGCAGGTGAGCCGATTAAGTCTGTAGAGAAAGGAACCTATGATATTCTTGAACTCGGTGTCTTTGTATCGATTCGTTCTTCGAACAACATCATGATGAATATCAGTGATCAATCAGCGCGAGTAACACCTGCGCCGTATATGCCTACTGCGCTTGAACCGAATTGCCATACCTTCGAGATCGATGTCACCAAGAATTTCGATTCAGGGGATCTTGTATTCTCCACACCGGGAACAACAGAAAATGAAGATAATTGGACCATTGATGTCATCTTCCCAACAGGATTGCCTCTCAACCCAGATGGCGTCTCACGTTCTTGGATTATTCTCAATGGAGATGAATCAAGAACTCACGAGGTCAAGGTCAAGATCTGTGCTCCAGATGATTCTATTGCAGGTCTCGGAAAGGCGGTAACACTGAAAGCAAATCTGAAGGGGTACCCTAAGATCTCGGCATCAAAGATTCTCCAAGTCGATATCAACCACGTTTACAAACTTGATACAGCCATCGATTTGGGAGAAAACCCCGACATGACCGTTAACCCAGGCGATTCAATCACACTTCCAACAACTGTCATGAATGAAGGAAACGGTCCAGACCGATTCGACTACACGCTTGCCCGTGTTACTGATTCATCTGGCGTTGACGTCATTTGGGATATTGAAGTGCCAAGAAATACTCTCGAAGAACTTGATGTAGGATCAGAGCAATTGTTCGAGGTTCTGATGAACGTTCCTCAGCAAGTACCCGCAGGAGACTACACTGTTGTATTCAACACATACTCTGAACAATCCTATCCTGACGCATCAGGTCGCATGACACGATTGCGTGACGTTACAACGCTGCAGGTAACTGTGAACGAATTCTATGACATGCAAATCTCAATGGATCCAACCGTTGAAAACGATGTCAAAACCACTGCGCCAGGGCGTATTGTTCGATTCGTTGTTAACATTACAAATGCAGGAAACGTTCCAGACGTTCCAACACTGGATAACCACACCTCAACAAAAACAGGGTCGGATCTTGTGTGGACCGAAACCCCTGGAATGGGAACTCTTGACGGATGGGGCGTTTCATGGAAGATCCTACGACAAGTAGGACTTGACCTAGAGAGCGAAGAAGACTGTGTTGTCACAGAATCAACGGCAAGCTCCTTCCCAGAAGACAGTTGTGTCTATCTTCAAGACATCAATGAATGGCGCCTTCCTGAGATGGCTCCTTACGAAACCTACACCATGGTAGCAATTGTTTCCATTGATCCAGGCGCACAACTTCTAACAAGAAGCCTTGGATTGAAGGTAGTTTCAATGATGGGCGGTATGGAAGATGGTGGAGATCACGATGAAAGTGCTGCATGGGACGGAGACAGCCTTGATACCAATGAAAAGATAGTTACAGTAAGCCTCCGCGCTCCTGACTTGGTTGTTAGAGTTGCTGCAACAGACAAGAATTCAGCAGATGTAGGTGAATCCATACCAATCAGAATTGAAATTGTAAACACCGGAAACGTTCATGCTACAAACATTGAAGTTATTCTTTGTGAATACGATGATGACGACATGAAGGATACTATTCGTAAGAACAACAACATGTGCGATGAAGACAGCATTGTCATGCGACAAGAGATTGGAGCAATCGACAAGCCTGATGATTCACAGAAAGATGGGCGTGTTGTTGAATTGTACATGCTTTACCCAGTTACTGCTGGTACCAAGAACGTATACGTTGTTGTTGACCCAGGCAACAACATCGTCGAAGCAAGCGAAGGAAACAACGTTCTTCGTATCTCGAATGAACTTGGGTCCTCTAATCCGTTCCTCGATGTTGCAGGAGAAGTTGCTGGAAAGGTAGCTCTTCCAACAATGATTGTTCTTCTCACCTTTGCTCTCTTCGGTGTTCTCTTCCTTGTCGGAAAGGGACGCAGAGCAGACGTAAAGGATCGAATAGCCGAACAATCTTCTCTGATGTCTGTACTTGGCTCAGAAGATTCTGATTGAAGTCTAACCTAGCCACCAGCGAAGAGAGGAGTTGTCGCTAATGGCGACAACTTCACCAGATCTGTCCGAGCGTTGCCTTTCAACCAATTCTCGTACACGCGTCATGACGGCAGAGATATCTTTCTCAGAAAGTTGCAATTCTTTTGCCATCAAACCAAGATCAGGCTGTATCCTTGGAGTTTCAATAAGAGCGTGCACCATTGTCCGCTGTGAGTAGTTTTCGAAATCAGAATCAACTGCAGCAGAAATACGCCCTCGAATTTGTTGATGTAAGGCGATTAACGCATCTCTTTGACGATCTAATGCTTCAAGCTGAACATTGAGTTGGTCAAGATGGAGAACACCTTCAGTAACGCTAATCTTTTTGCGTCCACTGACTTGTTCTGCGATTGGTACAACCTCGGAAGGTAATTTTGAGCTCAACCGAAGAGGCCCCCCGGCTGGAAGTTTTCTTTTTTCTATCTTGAAGAGATCAGGGCCAAGGTCAATTCGCAATGAAAAAGCCTCTTGGACTCGAAAAATAGTTCTTGGAGGCCCTCCCTTTTCACTTGCAACCTGCATCTTTTCGACGAATCCTCCATTCTCTAATTCCCTCAAATTTTTCTTGATAGCCTGCTGACTGATTCCAATAAGTTCAGCCAACTGCATAGGATAATGAGGTTCCCGAACAAGGCGCTCGAGAATCAATCTGCGGGTCTTATTCTGAAGAAGATTCAATGTTTTATCGAGGTCACCCATACTACTCAACCTGTAGTTACGTAGCGCCCCCCTCATTTGAACTCGTCGAAAATTTCAGAGTCGAAATCAGTCTTCGTCCCAAGATTGCCAATCTTGGTTCTCTGCTTTGGGTATCTTTCGACTTGGTTTTTCCACTTCAACCCGAGCCTGTTTGATCGGCTTACTTGCTACAACCGAACTTCCAGGGGAAGTGGGGAATGGATCTGGAACAGTTTCTTCTTCAGGAGTTGATGCAGAGTCTACATCTCCTCTCATCAGCGCATAGACTTGTTCAGTGGTCAGCATGCTTCCAGCAGCGACATGTTGCTGTCCGCCCATCTGAGTCTGAGGAGAGGAATTTTTCTGGCCAACATATTCCCCAGTCCGAATATCAAAATCAAGACCGTCTGTTGTCTCGTTTTGTTGCTGATTGAGTTGTGTTTGAATGTTATCTGGGGTGTAATCAGTAAGCGGCATGAGGTTACCATCAGGCCCTACAACAACCATGACATTCTTCTTTCGATTTTGTGAGAAGGCTAAGAGGACTCCAGATAATGGAAGTAAGAGAATTCCAAGACAGCACAACAAGCCTCCGGTAAGAAGGGATGTTGACGAAAGAACACCGTCTTCCATACTATCGATGGATGTAAACCAAATCGTTTCGTTTCCACATTCTCCATCACATTCAACTTCGAGAATGTATTCTCCTTTGTCAACAATAATCCACGTCCCAAGAGTATCAAAGGCCTGTCCATCGCTTGACATTGCTTCCCAATCGAGTTTGCATTTGGATTCCCTAAGTGGCTCTTTAATCAGAGAGACATCAAGTTCAGAAAGAGTCACGTTACCATCGAATCCAGTACCATAAGCACGGTAACAACCAACATCATCTACTTCGATGAGTGTCTGTTGATCTGTTTCTGTGTTTATGACTGCAATGTTGTTGTTGCGAGGATCTAGTAACTCGTCTACTGTATCCATTTGAGAAAGGAGAAGGACACTGCCAAGAACTAAACTGACTAATGATGCAATCAAGATTCGGAAGGGCCAACGGCTCTTCTTCTGTTCCTCCATATTCACGTCGAAGCACCACTCCTCAAAGAAGGCTCGCTTTATTGAATCAGTTTAAACCGAGTTCTGCTAATTTCTCAGGCAAGTATGTTTCAGTAACGAAATCGAGACCATACTTTGCTAACGATTGCTGTTCAGCCTTCTTTCCAATTTCAAGCATCAT
Organism: Euryarchaeota archaeon TMED117; assembly: GCA_002171315.2. Taxonomy (GTDB): domain Archaea; phylum Thermoplasmatota; class Poseidoniia; order Poseidoniales; family Poseidoniaceae; genus MGIIa-L2. Next base: position 17,418 of record NHFS02000022.1, read on the forward strand.
ATTGATTTGTTCTTGCCACCAGCCATCTGCAAACCGAGGGTCGCTTAATTCAGCATTCAACGCTTCTATGTCTTTCTTTGAGAGATCATCGCTTGGTAAATCGTAGGCGAGAATATCGTCAGCAGTAATCCCCAGATACGTCGACGAAGGGGTTGCAAGATATTCTGATATGTGCGCTGTCTTGATAGCACCATAAGCGATTGATGCAAAAATTCTGAAAGACCATGGATCACCGTCAAGGAAGACGACTACAGGCAGATCCCATTCTTCGCTCATCCTCTTCATGATTCTTCGAGTTGAACGAGCAGGCTGTCCTTTCAAATGGAGTAATGCACAATCGAAATCCTCATCAAAACCATTCTCAACCAAACGATCAAACATACCACCTGTCTCAATTGCCATGATAAATTTGACATCATGCTCCAAGAATTCAATCTTCTCTTTCTCGACATTATATGGAACGCCATAACCACTGTCTCCGACATCATCTCTTGCATTGATTCGCATCCATTGCCCACGTCGGTTTCGTTCACGCAAGGTGATGTTACCAATCATTCTCGCCCCGTCTTCTTCAGGACGAAGTTTGAAATCTTCTCGCAGACAGCGTGTTACAATTTCTAAATCTTCAGCAAGATTGTTGCTTTCATTTTGGCCTTGGAATTTCCCGAGACCCCATCCTTCCGAAATATAGTACATTTCACGAAGCGTTGATGATTTGCCGTCATCGATCATGCCTTCAATAAACTCAATGACGTGTAAAGCTCGCAATAACTGCTTTGCAGAGCCAAGGCTTGTAGCGTCACGAATGGTTTGCTTCTTTCCATACTTGTAAACTCCTAGTTTAGGATCAAATCCAATGTTATTCTTCGTTCGTACCGGCAGCGTCATTGTAGGAGGGTCTCCCTTGACAATACGGTCATACATTTCACGGACAACACCGTGTAGGGCCAATTTCGTTTCTTCAACAGATTTGCGTACAGCTACCATTAGTAATCACCTCCAAACAACGTCGTTTGTTTCGTTTCTCCAGAATCATTATCTGGAATATCTTGTGTTTCAGTTGATGTTTCAACTTCAGGAATGACCTCCTCTTGAGAGGGAAGAGTTTCTTCTTCATCAGAATCGCTTAGAACATCTTCAGCAAGGTTCTCTTGCTCAATGAATGCTTCTTCTTGTCGGCGTATTTCTTCCAAAAGTTTCTCATCCATCTTGGTTGCACCAATGACTTCTTGAGAACCCCTGTAGAAGACATCCGTTTCATTCCAATCTCCCTTTTCCAGATTATCAAGACTGTATGTAATGACAGTTTGAACTCCTGGTTGCAGCGTCTCAAGTTTCCAGGCCCATACGCCTGTTGCTTCCTTTCTTCCACCGAGTTCATTTCCTATCATTTTTGCACCTTGTTTTTCTGGCCAGGTAACCAGCATTGTGTAGGAACGTGCTCTTGATGTGTAATTATACAAAACAATGTGAACATCAGTCTGCTTTGTTTCCTTATTCCATGTCGTCGTTGTTTCAGCAATGACTGCAGACATAATCTTCGTAATTGAAGCAGCCAAATCAGGTACTGGGAGCTGGAGTAATGAAGCAGACTTCTCAGCAATTGCAGGAATAATATCGTTGATGAGTTCGAATTTTTCTCGTGTCTTCCCCATCTTCTTCTTCTTTTCGAGATGCTTTCTCAAACCGCGGCCCATTTCCAACATTGCTTTACGCCCTTCTTCCATAACGACTTCATTATCAGAGAGTGCCTCCTTTGCTTCAGAGGTAAACTGCACGTTTGTACTGGCAAGATGAACGAGAATAGCCGCAGGACCCTTTGGCACTCCTCTTCCACCAGCCTGATCAAGACCATATTGCCGCCAATCAACGCTTTCAATAGCTTTGGTCAATAAACAACCTCCTTGTTGATACATTAGTGGGACACGATTTGCAAATCGAAGAATCTCAACCGGCTTGTCCGCAGCCATACCTTCTCCAAAGATCAGTCCAACTTCAATTTGGAATGGATTCCCTTGAGTAACACTCGGCGCCCGTGTCATCGTCGTTACAAATTTTGAATCAATTGTTTTTGAAAGGCCCTTCTTGATGAGTAATTCTTCAATTGGAGAAAGACACGAGGTTGGTGGATTCAGAAGCTTAACAGGCTTACCTCGTAGCGTCCGCTCTCCTTGAAATGCTTCCAGTAATGCTCGAATCTGTTCGGCTTTGAGGGATTTTGGCTTCAACTTCTCTTCTAATTCTGCAACTTCACATAATTCCTTAGCGGCTCTTCCAGATACGCCTGAAAAATTTCTACGTAGAAATGTTGTCATTCTTGATTCAGAGGATTCTCCACATAGGCGTTGCAGTTGTCCAAGTTCGATTCCATTCGGATGTGGCTTGATAGCCTCTACGCGACCTGGTAATTTCTCAGTTACGCGTGGCCAGTGGTGTTTCTGGCCATCAGGGTCAATGAAAAGAATATCAGCATGAGGATTGACAATGCTCGTCATGCGAAGATATTGCCAAACTGATTGACGTCCTTTCTGATATTTCGCTTTCATTCTGGTTCGAATCTTCAAACCATGAACCTTCTCACCCCAATCGACACGATCTTGATTGGACTTTACTGCCTTGTTTTTCCGTGTATCAAGACCAATATCAACAGCAACTGCCGTTGCTTCCTTAGCAATCTTTGATTCAACATGCGTAGGATCTCCAGTTGTCAGTTGGGAATACATGACGACGCCAGTAATACCAATCCCCTGTTGCCCTCTGGACTGGCGAATTGCGTGAAATCGAGATCCGAAAAGGAGTTGCCCGAATACTTTCTCGATGCTTGTACGAGGAATACCAGGGCCGTTGTCTTCAACATCGAGTTGGAGAATATCCTTTTTGTTGTCCATTTTTGTTATTTGGACGACAATATCGGGGAGGATTCGAGCCTCTTCACAAGCATCCAAGGCATTGTCGACCGCTTCCTTAACAGCGGTTATGAGCGCTCTTGTGAGGGTATCAAAACCAAGGAAATGTTTGTTCTTTTCAAAGAATTCTGAAATAGCGACTTGCTTCTGATTTGCTGCCATCTTTTCTGCAATG
>NHFS02000061.1 GCA_002171315.2 Euryarchaeota archaeon TMED117
TAGTGGGTTGGTTACTGCCTGCGAGCGTAGTGTAGTGGTTATCACCGAGCGTTGCCAACGCTTGAACCCGGGTTCGAGTCCCGGCGCTCGCACCAAAATCCGATTGAACACATTTTACATAGTCGTGGTTCGTTAGGACAATCATGTCAGAACCTCGTGTCGTATTCGTGGGCAAGAAACCATCCTATGCTTATGTTAAGGCTGTAGTCATGGCCATGGATGAAGGGCATCGCCACATCAAACTGCAAGCCCGCGGTTCAGCAATCAGTCGAGCTGTTGATGTTGCAGAAATCTGTCGTAGAAGGCACGGCATTACAGCATCCCGGCTCCCGCTATCGATTACAATTGATTCAATCGAAACGTCTTCTGTTGAATTAAAAGGCGACGATGATCGTATGAAAACCGTTAGCAGTATTGCGATTGATATTATTGGCGAAGGCGATATGGTCGATGAAGAAGAGTAATCATTCAAGCAATTTCAAACGCCTTTCTATTTCTGCTGCAGTCTGTTCAAAGACTGAAAGCGATTGTCCAACAGGATCATCCAATCCCCAATCTTGATCTATTCTCATTACTGGGCACGATACGCCGCAACCCATCGAAATGACCATGTCAAAATCTTCTGCTTTGAACAAATCTACAGATTTAGGCTTGAGCATACTGGTATCAATTCCTTTAGATTCAAGAATGGTTAGTGCATGGGTAGAAACTTGACTCGCAGGATGTGTTCCTGCACTTGCAGCTTCATGACCAAGATGTCGAGCAATACCTTCAGCCATTTGTGAACGACATGAATTTCCAACGCAGACAAACAAGAGGCGCATGGTCTTTCAAACGGTCCATCAGACTTGAAGCCTTCTCAATAGTGAGACTCTTGAACTTCGGCATTGTAGTGGGAAACATGCAGGCAGAGGTTCGCCGAACGGTTCTTTATTCGGCCGTGATCTTTACGACGCTCTTCATCGCCCATATTATCGCTGCAGCAAATGACGCAGATCTTCTGTTTCGAATCATAGCGATGATGATTACGCTGCAAACACTCTTCCTTGGCGGGACGTTTTTGTTTTTCCTCATCGATTCAACACAATCTGTTCGCAGAGATGCTTTCCGCACTGGTTCATTCATCTCCCTTCCGCTTTCTATTGGGTTGGGGTGGGCGTACGCTGGCATGCAATGGAGTTGGATGATTCTGATGTTTCCACTCATTGCAATGGGGATGCATCTGTTCCTTCGATACGGTCTGCAAAGCAAAAGCGTGATTTGAAAAAGCCCACCCATCTGCTAGGACTATGTCGGATTCCCCCGTCTCGATGCATACTCCTGGAAACGAACCTTCTGGAGAAGGCGCAAACGCTCCAGACCCTGCACAACAGAAGCAAATGGAACAGGCTTATGCTCAAATGAAGCGAAAGATGTCAATGGCTGAAATTGGTAGGAAAATTAAGCATAAGATCATGGTTCTTTCTGGAAAAGGTGGCGTTGGAAAGTCAACTGTCTCAACTGGACTTGCAGTTGCTTTGGCACAACAAGGCCACAAAGTAGGAATCCTCGACATTGATATTACTGGTCCAAACGTCCCGAAAATGATGGGACTTGACGGTCGAAAACTCCACGTTGAAGGTGGACGCATACACCCTGCTCAAGGACACCTTGGGGTCAAAGTCATCTCCATGGCATTCCTTCTCGAAGATGAGGATACACCTGTTGTTTGGAGAGGTCCAATAAAACTCGGAGCAATTCAACAATTTATTGGTGATGTCGAATGGGGGGAACTGGATTATCTGATCATTGACTTCCCACCAGGCACCTCCGATGAACCATTGACTGTAGCGCAATCGCTCCCGGATATCGATGGAATGGTCATCGTCACGACGCCTCAAGACGTTGCTCTACTTGACAGCCGAAAATCAATTTCATTTGCTTCATCTCTGAAAGTTCCTGTGTTGGGAGTTGTTGAGAACATGAGCGGATATACAATCCACGGAAAAGGAACTCCAGGCTCCACAGTTGAAATTGCTGCTCCAGCCGGTCGAACTCTCAGTGCAACATGCGATGATGAAGGTAACTTCAACATCACACTCGATATTTTCAAAGAAGGTGGTGGACGTTCTACTGCAGAGGAATTCGGTGTACCTTTCTTAGGCGCTCTTCCGTTTGACCCTGGATTCGTCCGAGGTGGAGATGATGGTGTACATCGCATCGTTAGTGAGCCAGAAGGAGCTTCAGCGATTGCATTTTCTAAAGTCGTCTCCTCAATTCAATCACAATTGGCGAACAGTTCATCGTCGAGTTTAGAAATTATTTGATGTGATACAATGGCAGAAGAAATTCTCGAATTGCGCAAACTTGAGCGTAGAGAAACAGATATGGAACTCACCTATGAAGACGGGACTTCATTTGTTGTAACGTATGATGATCTTCGCCACGCTTGTCCTTGTGCAAAATGTTCTCCTCTGCGTAACGAAGATGATACGAGTATGCAATTACGTCGTACAGTTGAAGCATACCCTAAGGAAAAACCAACGGTCCAAACTGTAGGGAATTATGCTCTGTCGTTCGAATGGGCTACTGGATGTTCAAGCGGTATCTACCGATTTGAAAGAATATGGGACTTAGCACATCGAAATGATCCCGATCGTGGACGACCTTACGTTCACGGAGCATGGTGATTCGCCTTTTCTAGGCGTTTAGCAGGTGCAGGTTTCTTGAATGCAAGGCTGCAGCACATGAACAAGGAGGTCTCTTCATGGATGGTGTTTATCTCACTTGGCTCATCAGTGCATTGGCCGTTGGCGTCTTTGCAATGCCGTACTTCAAGCCTCCGTGGGCCAACATGACGTTGACAGGTTTTGTTGATTTCATTCGTCGATACTGGCTGCATTTACTTCTCGCCCTTTCGATCTACAATGCCAAGGATTTCCTCGATCAAATCGATCGAATCTTCATGGCTCGAACTGGAATCGATATGACGCCTTACATCTATGCTATCGAGGGAGACATTGTNGTTTGGGTACAAGAAACGTTTCGAGCAGATTGGCTTGACAGCGTNATGACTCATTTCTACATNNCTGGATTTATGTTCATAACGTATGCATCAATCTTCTATGTCGCTTACTTTGATGATCGATGGATGGCNGATAGAATCGCCCTCTGTATCGCATGGGTTTACATCCTTGCCATTCCATTCTATCTTTTCTTCAATGTCCGAGTTACTGGGTTTTACATCGAAGATATGGATGCTATTGCTTACACATTAAATCCTGAAATTGAAACATGGTTTAGAAGAATTGATGCATTTTCAAACTGCATGCCTTCTCTTCANATTGCAGTNCCATTTTCGATATGGCTTACCTTCAGGAAGCATGATCANGATGGNCGTTGGAAGCGTTTCCAAAACATGACTCTGATCTACATCATCATCACTGCATTCAGTATCGTATACCTTGGAATTCATTGGTTTTCAGACATTATCGGTGGAATGATGATTGGTGCCCTGACAGTTCGAATGGTTGACAAATCGAATACTGCAGTATGGAACGTTCTCGATGAACGCACCATCAACAGNCGTCTTGCAACAATCCTAACCCGTCCGATTCATTCGCTAAAGTTCGTCTACAACAGGAGNAAAAAATTCACCCTCAAGTTGNTAAAACCAACAAGCAAAGAGACAGGNACCCTGATNGTGGTTGTCCTCATTCTCACTGCTGTTGTAATTACATGGGATCTTACAAACAAAGATCTTCCTGCNGAGGGAGTTCAGTCTGCTCAAGGAGCGGTTGCATCTGATGGGTGGCTTGCNACCCTTGACAACCAATCTGGNGTTGCGATTGTTCTCGTGCACAATCTTTCATCNTCTGATGATGCAATCATTGTTATGCAACCANTAATGGATGTTGACTCATTGTATGCNCTGAAAGAGAATTATTTGGTAATGGCAAATAGTTCAGAAATTATGCTTGTGGATCTAAATAATCCTGATCAANCTTTACTTGTGCTTAGCCAAATCAATGTGGATGGATTAGAGTTGACTTACATCCAAGGCGAACCCGTTATTCTCTACACCTCAAATGATCAAATCCAAGCTGTAAATNTTGATGGAGAAACCATTGTTTTACCGATGCTTCCAGATGGTGAAACAATCGATATGATCTCAGTCCAAGGAAATGAACTTGTGATGATCTCGAAGGAGATGCCAACAACGATTCATATTGGTACGATTGGTCTTTCTGGAACACAAAANATCGTCATNAATGCGACATCAAGTGAGGAACAAGACCTCACGTTAGAAGAATGGGGATTGACTGTTGATTATCAAAACGCTTCGATTACCGACATAGCATTCAATGAAAATTACATTGCCACNATCGTCAATGTTTCTGCGATAAACAGGNTGGTTCTCTATGATCGTGGAACGGTCCAACAGACAATGCCATTNGATCCNAAATTCCCAATCAACAACATTTCAATTGGCTACGAATATCTTGTCTGGGAAGGGCGAGATCATCTTGACCCGACAAATCCTCTCGAACAATATCTTGACTGGGAAATACATCAGTACAACTTTGAAACAAAAATCAGTGAACAAGTGACTTCGGATAGTATCAATCAATACGCACCAATCGTTGTTGAGGAAGGTGTTGTTTATCTTGAAGAAGGCGATGATGGTGAACTCGTTGTGAAGGTCCTTACGANAGGAACAGACCTTGCAANGTATTCCAGTGTNGTGCTACAATTTGCAGTNATGGTCCTCATTGTATTGACGTTTGTCTACATNATTCAACGTCAGGATGANGANAAGACGGAANTCNTCANCCATGATATCGGACACGAGTCCGAATGAGATTGAATCGNTCNAGNACATCCTGCATACNGACNGGTTGGCCGCCAGGAGTATCCTTCGCNGGNCCATGAAGTTCTTCACAAGCAGCATACCCTTCGACCACAGCGTCAATAGCATCCTTTCTATGTGGGTGAGATGCGCCCAGAATTTCAAACAGAACATGGAGGTCTATGCCAAACAATTCTGTTTCGTATTCAATTCGAGCAAGACCAAAGTCGATGAGTACTGCTTCATTTAGAGGAGTAATGATGATGTTATTTGTCGATAAGTCTCCATGGACAACGGCGAGTCTGTGAAGCATACGGATGCTTTGACCGGTGTTTTTCAAAATGTCCATGACAGCATCATCTGAAATCGAGTCATCATTGAGGATTTCAATCAAAGGTTTACCTTCGATGTGACTCATAACCAATTGTTGATCAAACATATCACAATCAAGCAGCAGTGGGACATTTAGTCCATTTCGATACAAGCGAACGAGTAACCTTGCCTCAGCAATCATTCGCCTTCGTCCTAGTCGATCATCAAGGTCAGGATGTCTCCATGAGCGATTTCTTCGTTGTTTACGAATTGCCGATTGGCCCATCCATGAACCTCGCCACACTTCTGCCTCTGCTCCGAGGTGAAGTCGCTGTTCGTCAATAAAGACCATTATTCCACCCGAAAACGCTCGTTATGATAAGGTCAGCGTTTGCATAGGGTTCAAATCATTCAGCGGAGTGGCAAGGGTGAACACCATGTCGATTTCTTTGGCTATGTGCGCAGTTGACTTCTCTTCAACGTCGATGTCTCCTGAAGATCAAGCAATTGCTGAAAGTATTGCTGAATTAAAGAAAGAGTTGGGTGATGACTTGCTGATACTAGGCCATCATTACCAACGCGATAGCATTGTAATGCATGCAGATTTCTTAGGAGATTCGTTCATGCTTAGCCAAAAAGCTGCTGCTTCTGATGCGAAGTACATCGTTTTCTGTGGTGTCCATTTCATGGCCGAGTCAGCGGATATTTTGACTTCATCCGACCAAGTCGTCATGCTTCCAAATATTCGAGCTGGTTGTTCAATGGCCGACATGGCTACACTTGTTGATGTCGAACAAGCATGGAATGAGATGCTCTCATCTACAGACCTAAAAGATCCAATTCATCGTAATGATCCAGCAGCAATTGCAGAAGAAGGCGAGTCATACCTCGTTCCTGTCACCTACATGAACAGCAGTGCGGATTTGAAGGACTTTGTAGGACGACATGGAGGTGTCGTCTGCACTTCATCAAATGCTAATGGCGTTCTGGATTGGGCATTTGAACGCGCAGGGCCCAATGGAGCAGTCCTCTTTTTCCCAGACCAGCATCTTGGAAGAAACACAGGTCTAGCCATGGGAATCGAAGAATCTCAAATGCCTACGTGGACTCCAGGAATTGGTGCGAGTTCCGATCTCTCAACTGCTCGAATTATTCTCTGGCATGGTTTCTGTTCAGTCCATAAGCGATTCAAACCTTCTCAAATTGCAGACTTCCGTCAACGTCATCCCGATGGAGTTGTTGTCGTTCATCCTGAATGTCCCAAAGAAACCGTCGAAGTTTCTGATGCAAATGGTTCGACTCAATACATTCTGAACTATGTTGCAGGTCTTGAAGAAGGAGCGAAGGTTGCCATTGGGACTGAAATCAACATGGTTGCTCGACTCGCTGATCAACACCCTGACAAGCACATCGAGTGCCTTGATCCAGAGATTTGTCCATGCTCAACGATGTACATGATTCATCCAGCTTATCTTATGGATTTACTTGAGCGATTAGTTGACGGTGAAATTCACAATCAAATTACCGTTTCCAAGGAGGTTCAGGAAGGGTCCCTTCTTGCCCTCGAGCGAATGTTAAACATCCTTGCTTGATTATTCAGCAAGTCTACGTAGTTCCTCAACGCTTCGAATCTCAGCAAGATATATTTGTTCGATAGCATCGTACAAATCAGCATCGCCTTCTTCTTCGATCATTGCAATGAGTTCCCCGTATACTTCAGCAGCTTTGGTTTCTGTAATCAAAGACTCAGCAAGCATTTCCAAGTAAGACGTTGTATGACGAATCGGTGTTTGATTACGCTCGGTGACTGCAATGCCTCCAAGTTTCAAAATAGCAGAGCGGACGATGTTTGAATGCACCATCGATTCATTTGCTTCCGCAGAGAAATGAGGTTCGAGTTGGAGTCTGTGAATGCCGCGAATGTATGCTGCATAATGAGCATACATGTTGATGGCTCGCAATTCCCAGCCGAGGGCTAGGTTCAGTTTCTCAATCAGTGCTTGGGCAGACATATGCCACGTGCTCACACTTCTTCTTCTTAAAGGTCAGGATGAGGCTGTGATTATTGTGCTAAGTCGCCATCCAATCAAAGCCATTAACGGGCAAAGAACCATTGTTAATCCTACATAGGTGAAGGCTAAACCGCTTTGCTGTTCCTCGAACATACGGATTGTTTCTACTGAAAAAGTGGACATTGTTGTCAAACCTCCAAGCAACCCTGTTCCAAGGAGAAGCACTACGTTTTGAGAGACAACATGTTCTGCTAAAGCAACTGCTAATGCACCAAGGAACAGTGAACCAACAAGGTTGACAACAAAAGTTGCCCAAGGAAAACCATCCGTTGCAAGCCATTCTGAGGTCAAGTAACGCATTACTGCTCCAATTCCTCCCCCAAGGGCGACCAATCCAATCTGTTGCAGCACAAACGAACCTATTGCCTGGTGCACTTCAACATCGTGTCTGTTTCAAACCGAAAAGCCATGAATTGTGGACGATGTGGCAAGGCCATGCGCAAGGTATGGTTCATGACTGGAAACCCCGGTAAGGTGCGAGAAGCAAAGCATGCATTACGGCCACTTGGCTTTGATGTGGTACAATTACAGGTTGAAGGCGTGGAGATAAGTGAGCCACAAGCAGATGATCTGGAAGACGTAGCTCGATCAAAAATCAAACAAGCAATTCCATATCTTCCGTCCTCAGATGATGCTTTACTCGTTGAAGACGCAGGATTATTTGTTGATTCATTGCATGGATTTCCTGGAGTCTATTCGGCCTATGCTCTGAAAACAATCGGCTTCGATGGATTGCTTAATCTTCTCAAGGATTCAACTCAGCGAACCGGAGCGTTCCATGCTGTTGCAGCTCTTTGGTTGGACGGAGAGATACATGTTTCCCGAGGAATATGTAGGGGAGAGATTGCATTGCAAGCAAGTGGCAAGGATGGTTTTGGATTCGATCCAATTTTCATTCCACATCCAATCCAATTCAATGGCAGTGAGCATTCTACAGGCGGCAAAACATTTGCAGATGTTGACCTGACGGAAAAGGAAAAGTTTAGTCATAGAAGAAAAGCATTGGATGGTTTGATTCAAATTTTGAATGAATCAAAGCCGGCATCATCGTCTTAAGCACGAAGCGACTGGAGTGTTTGATAGGCATGGGATTCCTACGCAATACAATCGCATTTGCGTTTGTTGCAGTATTGGTTTTCTATCTTGCAATGGCGGGAGAGTTGGCCGAACAAGAACAATATGCGGCAATAGGAGTCCTACTCGTTCTTGGTTTCACATTCATTTTTTCAGGACAACCAAAGTTCGTCATGCCTGAAGTCAATCAGGTAGAATCAAAGCAACCTTCTGCTGAAACAGAACCCGAAGTATCAGAGCCTCAATCAGAAGAATCTGAATCAACTGTTGAGGTGCCTCTTCCTGAGAAGATGACACTAAAAGAACGCAAAGCTGCGAAGATACGTGCTGCGCAAGAAGCTCAACGTGCTGCAATGGCTCCTACAAGTGAGAAGATCGAAGTTGAACTTCCAGTCGTTACAGTCGAGGCAGTTCACGTTGCTGATGAGTACGTCGTTGAAGTGAGTCCAGAATCTGTTGAAGAAGCAGATATCCAAGCAACTGTTGCAGAAAGAGCATCACGACACGGAGAAATTCGGCAACGAATCGAAGCTCGTCGCCGTTCTCAAATGGCTGATATTCGTGCATCGAGTGCACGTATGTGGGAGGAACATGCAGTCAGAGAAGACCTTGTCGAGATTCTTCAGAAAGAAGGACACGGATTGGCAGTTCTTGATGAACCCGCACAACCAGAGGCGGGTCATATCTACGGTGCAACATTCATCCGTATCGATGATCAACGAGTTCTCAAATATCGCTCTCCCCTTGATTCCGGCTTCGAAGCGGTCATTTCGAACGAGAAGGTACTGGAGAAAGATCCACTTGAACTTCCTCCATTGATAGGGCCAGATGGCAATCCTCTACCACTTCCACTTCCTGGCCCTTCAGGTGCCCTTGCAGCATTGAAAGAAGAAATGGATGAGTGAAGGAGTTTGCCTCATGCATGCTCAATTGAATGATTCCAACTCTCAAAAGAATCTTGCTTTACTTGGATTAATTCTTGTTGGTATAGCGCCAACAATTTCAGTTGTAACAGGATTCGCTCTGAAAGCAGGGGTATTGGCAATCGTTGTGTTTGTATTCACCAAAGTATGGATGTTCGGCTTACCTGCATTTTGGCATTTACGGATTGAGAAAAACACGCTTTCACGTTCACCAGCATTGAAAGGTGGGTGGCTTGTTTCCACAGGCTTAGGAGTTGCAATGGCAGTTGTAATCGTGATTGCATATTTCCTCTTAGGAGACTCCCTGCTCAGTGAAGATGATCTTAAAGAAATCCTTGATCCATTTGGTTTGACTACGCCTTGGAAACTTATGCTTGCAATCATGTTTTGGGTTTTCATTAATTCAGTATTGGAAGAGTATGTTTTCAGATGGTTTATTACATCGAAAATAGAACAACTTGTCTCTGGAAAATGGTTACCAATTCTTCTTTCAGCAGGTGTTTTCACACTTCATCATACCATCGCACTTTCCTTCTTCATCGATCCATTAGGGAATTTCTTAGCATCACTTGGGGTGTTTATTGGAGGCGTCATTTTCTCTTGGATTTACATTGAATATCGAAGCGTATGGGTCGCATGGGTTGCACATGCAATCGCTGATGTAGCTGTGTTTGCAATTGGCTGGCAAATGATTGTAGGATTCTAATCAACGATGTTTCCATTCAGCAGATTCTCGGTTTAGGAAAGCCTTCACGCCAATTTCCTTATCTTCTGTATCGAATAGATTTGCAAATGCTTTTGCTTCTGTAGCAACACCTTGTGTCAATCCTTCATCCAAGGCAGAACGTAGGGTTTGCTTCGCAACTCGTAGTGTGCTGCTGGATTTTGTGGCGATAAGTGAAGCCATTTCCATCACTCGCTGATTGAGATCTTGTGGCTCCGTAACATGATTTACCAAACCGATTCGCTGTGCTTCCTCAGCCCCGATCATCTCTCCAGTCATGACCAGTTCCAATGCCTTACCATAACCGAGTAATGAGACGAGACGCTGGGTGCCTCCATAGCCAGGAATAAGTCCAAGATTGATTTCTGGAGTTCCAAACTTTGAGCGAGTACTTGCGATACGAATATCGCAAGAGCATGCAACTTCCAGCCCTCCTCCAAGAGCAAATCCATCGACCATTGCGATGGTTGGCTTACTCATATTCCACAACGCTTCAATGGCATTATCAGTGAACATAACGGTGATTTCTTCACTTCCTCTTCCAAGGAATTCAGTGATGTCAGCACCTGCAACGAATGCGTTCGGCTTGGCTCTCTTTCCTTCAGGAGGAGGGAGTGGTTGTGCTCCAGTTACGACAACACAGCGCACAAGGTCGGTGTGTTCTACCCAAGCAACCATGTCCTTGATCGAACGTGTAACATCAGAATTCAGAGCGTTCAATTTGTTTGGCCTATTGATGGTGACTACAGCAACAACTGTTCCATCATCACATGATTCAACTGGCACGGTTTCTATCGAAAGAACATCGGATTGGGGAGGCGTCATGATGGTTGGATTGCATGGAGGTTCAAGAGTTCACCGATGCTTCTCTTACCTGCTACAAGCAAGCAATCAAAACCATCAGTTGATTCCAAGGAGCATGGCCGAAGACCGCAAACCACTTGTTCGTGCAGTCGATATGGGGAAGAGGTACGGGGATTTTGTTGCTCTTCATCCACTGAATGTCGAGGTTCACTCCGGTGAATTCTTCGGGGTTTTTGGTCCCAATGGCGCAGGTAAATCCACTTTCATCAAACTCCTTACTGGTCAACTCCGTCCTTCGATTGGACAAATCGAAATCCTTGGGATCGATGCTGAAGATTCGCCTCAGAAGTTGAAAGCGAATATTGGAATCGTTCCCGAATCGGAATCCCCTCCTTCGTTCCTAACGCCAGCAGAATTCCTTCAATTTGTTGCTCGCCTTAGAGGCCTTGACAATCTCGAACAAAATGTCGAACATTGGCTCGATTGGTTTGGACTTCAAGAAAAGCGAGATACGATGTGTAAAGATCTATCAAAAGGACAAAGGCAAAAAGTGATGCTCGCTTCTGCATTTATCCATAAGCCCAAATTGTTATTCCTCGATGAACCGTTTGCTAATTTGGACCCAATCTATCAACGAAAATGCAGGGAGTGGCTTCTGGATCACGTCAAGGGCGGAGGGACAATTTTCCTTTGTTCTCACGTTCTTGAAATGGCAGAACGTATGTGCAACCGTATGGCTATTATCAATCATGGAAAGGTTCTGGCAGCAGGTACTGTTACTGGATTGAAAGAAAACGAAACTGAAACACTTGAGGATGTCTTTATCCGTCTCGTTGGGCATTCGATCGAAGAAGCTGAACGAAATAGCGAGGAAGGAGTCTCTAACGAGGAGGAATGACCATGCCGACAACCACAATCGTCTCACAAGACTGGGATGAAGTGGTTGCTCAAGCGTCAGAGACTTCCAAAACGTCCCTTGGCACAACATCTGCTGATGTGGTTCTACTCGAGCCTCAGCGAGGCTTTGCAGCATTTTCTACAACCTTCCGCTACATGTTCAAAGAAGAATGGAGAGAGAATATTGATTTCGCCAAAAAGCGGCAAGTCGTCTTGTTTCCACTCCTGCTTGCTTTAGTGACAACGATTACAACAATTGGGCTTCAATTCTTAGTCGGTGACTCTGCAGCACAATCTTCAGAAATGGATGAAAAATCCTTCACATGGGATCAATTACGGTTTGCTTTGCATCTACCTTTACTGATGTTTAGCCTGGGAATGGGCACATTTGCCTTCCGAGGACGAGAAGCAATCTCTCAACGAGATGGAAATAAAAACCACCTTATCGCTGCACCAGCAATTCAGCCTTTACCGAATTCAATGGCACATTACGCCTTCTTTGCCAAGGAACTGATCTACTACGCGATGTTGATTCTTACGCCAATCATTCTAGGTATGGCCATCGGGATTCTTCTCGGCCAGTTCGATGGCAGTGTTTCGACACCTCTCAAGTGGTCATCTTTACCATGGACATGGATTGCGATGTTTACAACAATCGCTCAAGGTCTTGCAATCTCTTTCCTTGCGTCTTCGCTGTGGATGAGAGGACGACCGTACACAATTGTCGGACCAATCCTCATCGTTGCACTGGGTATCATGGCAGGCATTGGCCTATTCGATATTGATTTTGGATTATGGGGTCTTGCTATTCAGCGAGAACAGGCACTATGGATCGTATTCGCCTCCTTGTTCGGATGCGCAGTCTT
Source organism: Euryarchaeota archaeon TMED117 (assembly GCA_002171315.2). Classification (GTDB taxonomy): domain Archaea; phylum Thermoplasmatota; class Poseidoniia; order Poseidoniales; family Poseidoniaceae; genus MGIIa-L2. The sequence goes on from NHFS02000061.1 coordinate 12,501, forward strand.
GGGTCTCGTTTCTTCATTATTGATTCTTGATGATTTTGAAGCCAAAGTCATTGAGCACGAAGATATGTTTGAGCCGATTTATGCTCGATTGAAATTTTTAGGAAAGAGCGACGTCCGCCTCCTCGTTGCAAAAGAATTCGTTGATTTACGTCGTTCAGGTGCTCTCAAGAAGATGACAGTTTCCTATTCAATTCCTCTTCTTGTTCTTTTGGGAATGGCCTGGCTCGTTGATTTCGCAGAGGCTCCTATTCCAATCAATCTCCTTTCATATGCACCTTTCCTCGGATTCTTTGGATTCAATTTCTACTCATGGTTAACTGCCCTTGACAGTCCTGATTTCATGAACGGGTTACCCTTGAGCGTTCCTCAGTTGATACGAGCAAAGGTTGTTGTGTATTTCATCGCAACTTCTTGGATTTCCTTCCTCTTCCTCGTCATCATGGCATGGCGATTGGATGAATGGGGTGCGCTCCCGATCGGCCTCATCGTTATGTTTGCTAACTCAATCTACATCGTAGCCCTTACAGCGTTCTTGATGGGTTTGCGTCCAAACAAAGCCATTTTTGATGGAGCGATTATGACCTGGTTCTGGATTGGAACAGTTCTGCCTTTGCTTGCCTTATTCCTTCTTTCNTTCACTCAAGGCGATACGGAATTCTACCAAAATTGGCTGAGTCAAGTCCAAGAGGATGGGCTCGATGCTCAATCTGTTTCGTTTGATAGTGAACAAATGAGACAAGGCTTCTGGGGGATGCTTAGTGTCTCACTCGGATTGATTGGAGCATCTGGTCTTCTGTGGAAACTTATGGACCGACGATGGGGCAAATCTGCCTTTGATAACTAACAACATTGATGAGTCCTCACCATCGCCTTTCCACTATGGGTCGTGTCTTTGCAGTGTGTGGCATGCCCGGTTCAGGAAAGGGTGAATTCGCTCAGGTCCTTTCAAACAATGATATTCCTGTTCGGTCCATGGGAGACATGGTTCGCGAAGAAGTTGCGCGCAGAGAACTCGATGTTGCTCCAGAAGTGTTTGGGATTGTAGCGGCAGATCTACGTCGTGAATTTGGTGACGATGTNTTGGCGGTGCGCCTTACNGCAGCCGTTGATGAATTGCTCAAAGAACATTCAATCGTTCTTATCGATGGGCTTCGAGGGACTGCAGAATACGACGTNTTCAAATCAACGTGGGAAGATAAATTCCAATCTGTTGCAATTGTGACTGANAAGGAAATNCGTTTCGCACGAATGGCAGCAAGAGGCCGTAGTGAAGATGGTGGGACTGCNACTTTTGAGGCTCGNGATAAGCGAGAAAAGGGNTGGGGGCTTGAATCTCTCATTGACTCTGCTGATGTCCGTCTCGAAAATAATCAAGATCTTGTTCATTTTCAGGACGAGATTCGAACATGGCTGAACGGTCTGATGTAGTGCTTTTCNCATCGTTTGGCAACCAAAGGTTATAGTCGGGCGCAGCCTGTCAAGGAACGCTTCGGGGTGTTTGGTTTATGGCAAGGAAGAAGGGTGAAGGCGGTCGAGGTCGCCAAAGAGCTCAACAACGTGCTCAATATGATGAGTTNGACAAGTACCCAGTCATGCCTCCGCATGCCTTTGCAAGAATTGTACGTGACAAGCGTACGCTGAACATNATNTACCANATCATCGAACCGCCGATGACAAANAAAGAACAAGAACAANGNGAAGAAATTATGGATATNTTCATNCGCTCGTTGACTGCNAATATCGAAGANATTGACGCTAANCCNGAAGCNTANCTNCGAACTGCAATGGACAAGGTCATCAAANCNTANGGTATGAAAATCACCAAGAANTCNAAATCNAAATTGTTCTATTACATTCGNCGNGACCTNATTGGATACGGNCAGATGGACGTNTTGATGAACGACGCAAACGTTGANGATATTTCTCTCGANGGTACCGGNGTNCCAATTTTCGCNTATCANCGTAAATTCGAATCNGTGGAAACAACNGTTGTNTGGNATACNGANGANGAACTNGAATCGTATGTNATNAAACTCGCACAACGNTGTGGNAAGCACATTTCCGTTGCNGANCCATTGCTTGACGCNACNCTGATGGATGGTTCNNGNATNGTNATGAAANTNGGTNGNGAAGTTTCNACNCGNGGTTCNNNTTTCTGTATTCGNCGATTCAAGGACGATCCGTTNTCTCCTGCNGANATTGTNGCNTTCCGAACCATGTCATCTCTGATGGTGGCTTATCTTTGGNTTGCNTTCCANAATGAAGTTCCAATGCTGTTCGTCGGCGGTACNGCTTCNGGTAAGACNACNACNCTCAACGCTATGTGTATCTTNATNCCATGGCAAATGAAAATCGTTTCAATNGAATCCACNCGTGAAGTNAACATNCCTCAGCCAAACTGGGTTCCGGGTCTNACTCGGCAAGGGTTTGGTGGAGAATCAAGCGAGGGTGANATCGGNGAGTTCGAGTTGCTCAAAGCAGCTCTTCGTGAACGGCCAGAATACATNATTGTGGGTGAGATTCGTGGTGCTGAAGCATACGTTCTCTTCCAAGCAATGGCGACTGGNCACTGTGCATATTCAACAGTTCACGCTGACTCNGTTCCATCACTTGTTCACCGACTTGAGAACAAACCAATTGACATCCCTCGAGTTTTGCTGCCTGCATTGGAAGCATGTGTCATTCAAATTCAAACACGTATTAACGGACGACGTGTTCGACGTTCAAAGCAAATCGTTGAGATTGTTGGTATTGATCCAAACTCAATGGAAGTCATCACCAACGAAGTATTCCGATGGGATGTTTCCTCAGATGATTTCATCTTCAGTGGAAAGTCGTACGTACTTGAGAAGATTATGGTCAAGATTAATTATTCGCAAGATGAAATGCGTCGTGAACTAAGAACCCGTAAGCGAATTTTGGAATGGCTCGTTCTCAACGATATTCGTAAGGCGGACCAAGTGTCACAAATCATCACAGAATACTACGTTCGCCCACATGAAGTTCTTGCTCGAGTCGATGGTCTACGCTGAGGTGTTTTAATGGATTTAACCGCATGGCAACGCATCTGTCATCGCCTTCTAGGTGGTGTGTTCAAGAGGCGTGCTCGCAACGACAAGAAACTTTCGAAGGACCTTGTTAAAGCATCCATGCCAATGATGCCAGAAGTGTATCTAGCAACCGTATTTGTTACAACAATCGTTGTCTCTGCAATGGGGATTGGCCTTGTAGGATTATTTTTCGTTCCAGAAATCGGCGTTATCGATTTGTGGGAAAGTCAACAAGATCCTGCCACTGAAGCTGTGTGTTTTGAATGGGAATACTGGAATACAGCGCTCATCGATGAATCGAAGCCAGGTAATGGCTGTCCTGACTACGACACGAAGGTCTTTCCACCTGCTCTCAAGGTCTTACTCGTCATCATCGGGTTTGTCATCGTTCCATTGATTGCTTGGAAATTCAATAAAAGTGGAGCGGAGCGAGAAGCAAAGCGCCGTGGAGATATGATTGAAAAATATCTTCCGTATGCTGCTTCCTATACCGCTGCGATGTCTGCAGCAAACGCTACGCCAGCAAAAATTTTCAGATCCCTTGCGATGAACAAAGACATTTATGGCGACGTTGCAGATGACGCAGCGCTTGTCTATCGTGACGTTACCTTGCTTGGATATGACCTGATTACTGCGATGAAAATGAGTGTTGATCGTGCTGCTTCTGTTTGGTTGACTGAATTTTTCCAAGGAATGGTCGGTACGCTAACTGCTGGTGGTCAATTGAAACTTTACTTCCTCAACAGAGCGGAACATTACATGCGTGAAAACAGAACGAGATTGCAACAATTCCTGGAATCGATTGCTCTTCTTGCTGAATCATACATTGTTGTCGCAGTTGCGATGCCTCTATTTTTGATCGTCATGCTCGTCATTATGTTCTGGGTATCTGGTTCAGGTGCACAGATGTCAGAAAGCATGCTCTATGGAATCGTTCTCGGATTCGTTCCGATGATCCACGTAGCGTATGCAGTACTGGTCTATACCTCCAGTAAGGAACAGGATATGTAGGGAGGTGACAAGACTTGGCTCGAAAGAAGAAGAACAAGATTGTGGTCGACCTTGATTTGCCTAAGGACGACAGTACAATGACCAAATTGTACGCGATTCTCTTTGTTTCTATTCTCCTTGGAATGACTACAGCAGTCATGTGGGCTACAAATTCTGGTTTCATCCCGACTTCTAACGGTGAGCCTATGTTTACGAACGTAGCATGTGGCGCTCTTACTGGAGATAACGAAGCCTTCAATGGAAACACGAAGCCAACCTATGCTCAAAACCAATCCTGTTCACTTCTACAAGACAGTCCAGACATTGTCACATGGTCTGATGACCCCTGGGAAGATGTCATCTTTAGGGGTAAAAATTTCGATGTCCCTGGAGTTGATCCCTCGATGACAGGGGGCGAAGTTGTGCTACAACCACTTACACTGACGTGTGAAGTCGATGCCAATGAGCCCGTATCCTATACCGTGGCAATTCGAAATCGATTTGGAGAGACGTTAAAATCTCATACTGGAAACACGGGAGTCTCCTCTGATGAGTGCGGAATTTTCATGAACACGATTGATGCTGGAAAGCGTTATGAAATCGTCGTTCAAGCCAATTCTGACACAATTTATCTTAATTCCTTTGAGTTTGATATGGAAATCGAGTATTACGATGGCGTTCCAGCGAATATGAACAACAAATCATTGTGGATTGGTCCCGAGGTAAGTCTTGGTCCTTTGAGCATACACCCCACCATTTTCTTGAACTTCTTTGGACTGATGTTCTTCTTCTTCCTCTGGCCTGCTGCATTCTACTGGGAAGGTGTGGAAAGTCGAAAGAATGAGATTGAAGAAAAGTTCCCTGACTTCCTTCGTGACCTTGCAGAATACTGGAAAGGTGGTCTTTCCATGACGGTGGCAGTTCAAACCCTGGCAACCTCCGAATACGGTGCCCTCAATGACGAAGTTAAGAAAATGAGTGATCAACTCTCATGGGGTATCAAGTTCAGTGATGTTATTCTCCAATTCGCAGAACGTGTTGGTACACCTTTGGTCAAACGAGCGATTTCGTTGATTTCAGAGGCTGACAGAGCTGGTGGTAAGATTTCTGATATTCTTGTCACGGCTGCAAATGACTCACGTGAGATTAAATTCCTTGAAGCGGAACGGAAACGGGCAATTGGGTCCTACATTGCTGTTATTTGGACATCATATTTCGTTTTCCTAGGTGTTATTGTTGTTCTATCGACGGTCTTTATTCCTGCGATTGCCGGTTCAAATTCAGGTGATGAAGGTGGAGAAAGCATTGGAAACATGAAGATTCGAAACGTTGATCCTCTCTTTTTCTTGACAATTTTCTATTATGGTGTAACCATGCAAGCAATCGGTAACGGTTGTATGGCTGGATTGATGGCAACAGGTCGTTTCTCAGCTGGATTCAAGCATTCCGGAATGATGATTCTCGTTGCTTTGGTTGTCTTCAATGTCATTGCGTTCTCCCCTAGTTTGATCGGTATCACAGCCCTTCCTGGGCTTAATCCATCGATTGGTACGTTCGTTCCTGCTCCATTGACTGGAGGGTGATCTCATGCGCGATGATGAGGAGGCACAAGTCCACATCTTGGAGATGTTGACACTCTTTTGGTTGTTCTTTATGTCAGCAACCTTCCTTATTCGAGTCAACGTTCCAGATGCTCGTTCAGTTGCCATCGATGCTTCTCTAGAGACTGCTGGAGAAGATGCGTTGATGGCGAGTATGGCACTACCTGCTGAACTTACTGGCGACAGCCGTCTCCATGAATATCTTTCATTGGATTCGTTTGATGATGCATGTACACTGTTGCAAGAGATGTTGCCTGTTGGAAAGGAAGGCAATTGCTGGCTTGCTCAAAATGCAATGCCTGCAACCCCTTACGGTGAAGTTGGGACTCCAAATGGTGCAACTGTGACCGTTCATCAACTCCTTGTTGTCGATGCTGATGTTTGGACAATCAGTCTCGACGTTTGGTCCCGTGGAGGTGTCTCCTGATGCGTCCACCAGTCCAAGATGACAAAGCGCAGATGCTCCTTGCTACTGGAGTGGTCTTGATGATGTCCTTACTCTCTATGGCTATCTTTGGTATCAAATTAGCAGGTATGTCTGTACCTCACGATGTTGCAAGCGATGCAGTGCTTCAGACTTCAGAAGATGTCCAAGAAACACTTCCTTCACTCGTACAAGCACGTGCAGAAATCTGGTATGATAACGGAATCTCCTCGATGGAATCCGTTCAACAAGCCATGAGTTCTTCGCATCAAGATTTACTTCATCATGGTGAAATCACTGGAGTTGAAGTCAAACTCATCAATGTAACATTCAATGATTTAGGTTCAGATCGTATTGAAGTCTCAGCAGAACTAGGTATTTCCGATCGAGATGCAATGCTGCTCAAACCACTGCAATTCATCATTGAATTGTGATCAACGCTTGTGTTCATTCCAAGCCAAATCGAGGAAGTGTTCAATCCTCTCGATATCATTGCCCCAAGAAGGATCAACGACTGGCCATGAAGCAATCTTAGCCTTCTCCTGAAGTCCATCTTGAATACGTCGTATCCTTTCAAATCCAGCAAGATAACGATCAGCACGACGGAATGAATGTGCATCTCGAGTACGTAA
>NHFS02000075.1 GCA_002171315.2 Euryarchaeota archaeon TMED117
ACGTCTTCTAATGAATCGTTTCTGAGGAGTGAAGAGAACGCTCCATCCCCTTGCGTAGTCCTCCTCCAACTCATGACACGACCTATCTCGGCAAGGCTATAACCTCCTGTCTGATTCCATATCAAAAAGACAAATTGATGATGGGGGATATCTTGGGTCAATCATGGATGCTGCCCTCATCGTCGTTGTCATGGTTGCAACGCTTCTGGCCGCAGCATTAACAGTTCCAGCAGGTTTTGGACTTGCAACAATGCTAACGCCAATCATGTTGTTGTGGCTCGACCCTCATCTTGCAATAGCTGCAGTTGCCGTAATACATGCTGCCCATAATGGCTGGAAACTGCTTCTACTCAAGACACATCTGGACGTTTCAGCAGTAAAACGATATGGTTGGGCAATGGTATTAGGCGCATTGATTGGAGCCTCGATGAGTACGAATATTGATCAGAAACCTTTGCTTATTGTTGTAGGATTTGCACTCATCCTCTTGCCTCTATTATCCGCTACAGAGCGATGGACTTCCTATCGATTACCCGAAGCAGAAGACCGATGGGGCGGGTTTGGTTCAGGGCTTATGGGTGGGCTGACTGGCCATCAAGGGGCTTTACGAGCAATGTTCCTACAAAGAAGATTACCCGATAAGTCAGCATATGCAGCAACTGCTGCTCTTCTTGCGTTGATTGTTGACCTCTCTCGTTTACCTGTGTACCTCTATTCTGACGGTGCAGACCTCATCGAATTCTTACCTCTCATCGCGGGCTCTGTACTCTGTGCCATTATTGGTGTTCATCTTGGAAAGCGATGGCTCATCCGATGGAAGAAGACCCATATTCGAACAATGATTCTGTGTGGAATTGTAGCTTCAGGATTCTTGTACATCATTGAAGGATTCAGGATGTGACCCCCTGAGGAAGTGAAAATAGAATCTATTTTCAACGCAATGCAGGTTATCTGTTTATATGACTTGAAAGTAAGTCGATATCCATGAAAGGCAACGTGTATCATTCTGAACCTATGGCAAATTTCCTACAAGTTGCGAGATATATTGTCGCGGTTATTTTGATAATATTGTCTTCTTGGGTCTTTTTGAACAATATTTTTACTGACTTATTGATGGATGACGAAGGTAGTGCTATTCATTACCTCTACACATTCGTCGGATATGGAATGGCACTGCTTGTATTCATGATGACCCCTTCTGGTTTTGTGGAGAGAGGTGATTAAAATGACGAAATCGATCGTTATCGGATTGCCTTCTGAAACAAAGTGGGTTGTTTTTGCTCGATGGATTATTGCCCCTGGTCTATTACTTTGGGCTACGTTATACATCATGGGATGGTGGATGGAGGATGAGGAAATGATGCAATTCAATTGTTTCAATCTAATGGCGTTCCTTGGCTTTGCAATAGCCTTAATGTTGGTTTTAATCAATCCTACGAGAACAGTTGTGGTCTCGGACGATGAATGATTTAGATTTCATTCTCCGTGCAGAATATTCTTTGTGAATTAGGACGTTACATCATCATTCAAATCAAGAATTACGGGCGCGTGGTCGGAGATATCGAGGCCACCTTGACGGTCGATTCGAATTGATTCAACAAATGGCATCAGTGCTTCATTTCCAAGCATGTAGTCAATTCTCCAGCCACGATCTTTTGCTCTGGCCTGACCTCTATTTGACCACCAAGAATAGAGTTTGACGCCTTCTCCAACGTGTTCACGGAAAAGATCATGCCACCCATCTCCAAGGAGATTGCTGAACCATTCTCGTTCTTGTGGAAGGAAACCGCTCGATTTCGCATTTCCTTTCGCATTCCAAATATCATCCTCCGTGTGTGCGATATTCAAGTCTCCAACAACAAGAACAGGTGTGCTAAGTTGAAGATAAGGCTTCAACCATGCTCGCCATTCATCCATCCATTGCTCCTTGAAGAGTTGCCGTTCATCCTTGTTTGATCCGCTTGGAAGATAGGTGTTGATGCATGTTAGATTTCCATGCTTTGTTACAATGATTCTTCCCTCTGAATCGTTCGAATCAATCGAACTAATCATGCCTCTGCGCTCTTCAATGACGCCTATACTGGATAATGTTGCAACGCCCGAATAACCTTTCTTTTCCGCAGGATGGAGAAGTGCTTGATGTGTGCTTGGCCAATTCCAACCTTTCGGAAATTGTTCTTCTAAGACACGCGTTTCTTGAAGCATCCATATTTCTGCATCAACCGATTCAAACCAACCATCAATTCCTTTTCGAATGGCGGCTCGAAGACCGTTGACATTCCATGTAACGACGCGCATGACTCTTCCAGGAGAACTGGGCTTTTCATTTTTGAAGTGGTATCGAAGCAATTGATTCTGCCGCGAGACGTGCAGATGCTACTGCACCATCAGAGAGAATATGTTCACTTTCAACCCATGCGCCAGCGAGTAAAATTCCCTTTTTCATAATACTATCATGTGATGGTCTTTCTCCGATAATTGCAACCGTAACTTGCTCTTGTCTCCGATCATGAAGAATGTGTGACCGCCATCCTGGAGCACGTTGATCGAGGAATTTATCGAGCATTTCCATCCGTTGTTCCTTTGATTTATCTGAAAAACAAATTGCAGAAAGAAGAGATCCTGAGGGAGAGGTTCCCGGATGGATTTGCTTCAGATCAAATAATCCGATTGAATTCTTGACATCAAGAATTGCGTGTTTATCTCCCAAGGGGGTTGAATCAAGAGCTACATCGATGGTTGACGCTTTGAGCGTCTCGCATTCAGGTAAATCTGGTAAGAGTTGCTTTGACCGCCTGTAGCCACATGCCAAAATAATCACATCCGTTTCGATGTGGCGACCATCTGCAAGATGGACTTTGTTTCGCTCAATCTGTGTCACCTTCGCCCCAGTTTCAATTGGAACACCGACTTCATCGAGAGTCACTGCAAGACGNCCAATCAANCCTGACCANCCCTCCTTTAGACCGAGCAATTTGCTTCGAAGGAAGGCTTTGCTACGAACTTCACTTCCCATNCCCCATGAAGCGAAATGTTCCGCAGCACGAATTGAAGGGTGGGCTAATTCGTATTTTCGAACCGCTCTCCGATACAACACAGCGTCGATCATCGGCGATCGTGGTTGCATCATCCCCTGCCCGACCAATTCGATTCGGTGTGGTCGTAATGGAAGCGTCGATGGTTTCATTCGGCTTATCTTCAACACAAGGCGATGAAGGGGGCCCTTTTTCAAGAGGAAATGTGGGCCGAATCCAATCGGGAAATCATCTCGAAGTTCACTCGATGCACGCCCTCCGATGGTTGAGCGTTGTTCGAGAACCACGACGTGGTGGCCGCGAACAGAAGCTTCCATCGCAGTTGCGAGACCTGCAAGTCCTGCGCCGATGACGATGACTCTGGCCATGTCTTTGCTATGCTTTCCCCCTCATCAATCCCTCGCGGTGAAACAGGTTGCTTGAAGTCCTTCAATGCCTAGCGCTGGTCATGGGCGAGCGAACATCCCTGCCTCATGACCGTGGCCACCTCTTGTGGACTGCCGAAGATGGACCAAGCAGATTACTTACAGGGAGCATGGACCGTTGGGTCACTGCTGTTCTTGGCGATGATGGTATTGATGGGCCATTGATGGGGTTTGGTGACAAGAAAACAGCCAACATCCTTGCAAAGTCTACAGGTACTGTCGCAGGCGCTGCAGTTGTCGACTATATGTTGCAAATTTGGGCTCCTGGACTCAATGCTACGTGGCGTGCGGGAGATGGGCGACGAGTAAGCGAAGGCGATATTATCCTCGAACTTCACGGGGATTCTGAATCGCTTTTACGAATTGAACGTTCAGTCTTGAACATTCTTGGCCAATTATCTGGAATCGCAACAGAGTCAGCAAAGTGGGCTCAAATCGCCTCTAGGCAAGTGGCTGCAACCCGTAAAACCGTCTGGGGCTTATTGGACAAATGGGCAGTACACCTTGGTGGCGGACTCACTCATAGGCTCAACAAAGATGATGCAAAAATGGTGAAAGAAAATGATCTTGCTGCACTCGGAAATGAATCGTTGCATGCTATTGTCACCGTTCTTACTGAGACGAATTTAGATGAATGTGGAGCGTTTCTTGAGCTCGAAGTTACAAACGAAAAAGAAGCGATCATCGCAGCTACAACATGGAAGCAGAGAGCATCCGAAATTGAAGCGCCTCCGCTTGTCCTCATGCTGGATAACTTCGGCCCTGAACGCTGTAAAGAGATGGTCGGCGAGATGGTTGAGATGGGATTGCGAGACTCTGTTGTTCTCGAAGCGAGTGGAAACATTGTCTTTGAGGACTTGGAAGAGTGGCGAGAATGTGGTGTCGATGTGCTCTCTACAAGCGCGGTCAACCGCGGCGTATCTCCAATGGACATGAGTATGCTGATCATACAAGATTGAGGTGGACCTATGGAGCATGCCGCTGACCCGAGCCATCCACGTTATCGTTCGTTACTTATGCGTCATCGACTTGAAGTTGCAGCAGAGAAAGGAATGCTTGCAGATTCAGCATTAATCGCCCACGGTCGAGGCGAGGCATACGATTATCTGCTTGGAGAAAAGACCATTTTAAGCGCTGATTTTGCAACCAAAGTAGCGCTCCGATGTTTGAAGGATGCAACTCATCCGATTCTTTCCCTTAACGGAAATGTTGTCGCATTAGCCGGAGACGAGATGCTTCGATTGGCACATCTATTGGATTGCCCGGTCGAAGTAAATATTTTCTACAGAACTCCTGAACGTATGACTGCTCTTTTATCTGATTTGAATGAACGAAATGATCGCCTTGGATTAAATGTCGAAATTCTAGGAGCAAATCCAGACGGTGAAATTCCAGGTTTGAAAGGTCCAAGAGCAAAATGCGAAACGAGAGGTATTTTGCAATCCGATGTTTTACTTGTTCCTTTAGAAGATGGTGATCGTTGCCAAGCATTGGTGGCAATGGGTAAAACGGTCATTGTCATCGATCTTAATCCTCTTTCGCGATCTTCTCAAACCGGCACAATCACGATTGTTGATGAAGTGTCAAGGTGTATTGCGAACATGATCGATTCCGTAAATTTGGATTTACCTCGTCAATCGGATTACATCCACGAAGAGATCTTGCAAGCCGCTCTTGATTCCATTGTCGGTGGAATGAAGGACCGATTCAAGACTGCAGAATAATCATTTTTTCATCCTCGGGGTGGGAAGGCTTCAAGTGCCGTCATCACGGAGGGAGTTTCATGAGTGAGGAGAGTCAAGAAAGTCGCGGACTTATCGATGTAAACGCCCTTCCCGAACCCGTTCGACGTATGGCGGAAGTCATGCATGGACTTGACCCCGAATGGAGCATTAACACATGGCTTAGTCAGCAAGCAGAACAAACATTGGCTTTGATTCGACATGACCTGAAGCGTGAGCGACTCCTTTTGGAACAGCGTCAATTTCGACTTGATGATCTTGCATCACGAATCGAACCTGATAGTTCCAAGGATGAACATCAGATGAGTATCTTTGATTGCTTTGGGCTCGACCAAGACCGAATCTTTACTGGCCTTTCTCAACGCAAAGAAGGTCCGCGTCTGGAAGAGGGTGAATCTCATGGTGCTGAAGCGTTCATTGAATTGTTGCCTGATGATCAAGGAGATGATCCTCTCTTAGCTGTGGCATGTCAATTGGTTGTCATGATTATTGATGGCGAAATCGAAAAAGGAGAACCAGTGGCAACACTCGATGTAATCTTCAAACGAATGTCCACCCTTGGAGTCTCTGAAGATGAAATCGATGAAGCGATTGACCACCTGCTTTCTACTGGCGGAATAATCGAAGTCGATGATGACTGTTTTCTTTCCATGATTTAGGGAACCCTCGGACTTCCCACTGCTGTATTAAATGGTCTCAGAACCATATTCTATACATGAGAATTCTAGCGAGCATCTTCTGTGGTTGGATGGTTTGGTTAACCTTCATCACATGGCATATGACACGTCCTGAAGTCGCAGTCTTAGCGGGGATCATTAGCGTCTTCGTGTGTGAGTCTGTTATTCATAGGGCTGAACGAAAATCACTCCAACGTGAGCGATTACAACTTCGACAACAACTGAATATTTCAGCGTACAACATCAACCAACTTCAAGAATCGCTTCAGAACGTACAAGCGGAACTTCATCGAAGAGACATCATCGGTACACCAGCTGCACGTGAATTACTAAAACGACAAGAGGAAGCGATGAATGCACAGTCCTCAGCACTGGACGATCGTTCGAGTCGACAGGATCGTATGTTTATGGCAATGGAGCGCCTTCTCGCCTTTCAAACCGAACAAACCGCATCGATTCAACAACATCTAGCAGAATTGCTAACACAACTTGCAAAAGAGCCTCGTCAACAAGTAACGATGACGGATAGCGTCCTTGTACAAAATCAAGAGGAGGAGCGAATGCGTCGCCAGTTCCGTAGTATGAGTAACGAATTTATTGCAGACTTATTCGAGTAGCGGTATCTTGAGAACGGACAAGCGCCTGGCTTACCACATGGCGACCAAGCGAGAACATGCTGTTGCTATCCTCGATGCGATGGAATCGAAGGTGCGCCTACGATCGAGAACAATTCTTGGAATTTGTATTGGATGTGTTTTTCTTATCGCAGTTGCAATCTTAACTCAGTGGCAATTTGGCCTTGGAGGAGCATTGCTCATCGGCCTTCTCATGCAACTTACTCACGAGCGTTTTACAGTCGCAGCCGACGCGATGATTGCAACACACTTAGGTAAACTTGGATGGGAAGAGGCTGCTCTAGAGGATGCTGCTTCACTCTCGAAATTACACGAGTATGCTGGAAGAACTGAGGAATAACAATGCAATCGATCCCAAAGGGCGTGTATTCACACATGGCCTTGCGGAAACGCTGGTTGATCCTATCCTTCTCACTCAGTATCCTTGGGTTCGGTATTGGATATCTTGTCTTCAAACAGGTTCTCATTGGATTCATTGGAAGCCTTGTCGGTCAGTTTTTAGCAATCGTAGATTACATTGATCGCCGTTCAACTGCGAATAAGTGGATTGAGGAAATGTTGAGTGAACTTCACATCGACATCGATGATTTTGAAGGAGCATTAACACTCGAACGGGTCCTTGAACAGGTTAACATGCAGACGATTGAGGTCGAAAAGAATCCTGTAAGGACTCGTGGCAAGGATGTACGTGGATTTACAGGAGGCGTTCTTGAATCTGATCTTGATGAACAACAAGCAATTCGTCCTGTATCCAAACACGATGTGTACGCAGATTTAGAGCAAGACCTAACCATAGCAGAACAGGTCAAGGCTGAAGCTGACAAAAGATATGCTGAACATGCTCAACAACGTTGGGAAGAGGCTGAACGGAATGATCCTGATCTCATTGAAGCAGGTGTTACACGCCTTGGAGACCTCGTAACAACAGATTATTTTGAAAAGAATCAGGATTCTAAAGCAATCTCAAAACTTACGTCTGATCAGTCTTCAAGTGATGAGAAGTGAACAAGAAGAGCATCAACATCATCGCGTAATTGACGAATGGATTCGTTTTCAATTTGGACTTCAATACGAACGATTTCTTCATTCTCATGTACTGAAAAGGGGTATCCTTCCGAACGTAGAATCGACTGTAAAGGCAGGGATTCCTTCTCTGAACCTTCCCATGCGATGACAACATGATGGTTGGAGGTCATGATTGGTCCAAAGGGTGGACTCATATGAGGATGACGTGAGCAAGAACCATGGCGGATTCAAAGGCTGACCTTCTTGCAGGCGCAGGAGGGTTGATCACTGAGGAATCTCAAACACGTCATGATGGGCGGAAGGCCTTGCTTCTCGTTCGAAATAATGAAGACTGTACCGAATTTATTGCCCTTGCGGAAACGATGGGAATCAGTATTGTTGAGCGGGTCGAACAGCGAGGAAGAGATGACCCAAAATGGTTCATGGGCCAAGGTAAATTACAAGATATTGCTGAGGAATTAGCATCGAGAAGTGCTAAGCATCCTTGGGAAAATGTTGACTTGTTGCTCCTTCATACAAATGCAACGCCGCGCCAATTGGTTGGTGTAAACGATGCTGTTGGATTGGAAGTTTGGGATCGTGTACGTCTCTTACTTTCTCTTTTTACAGTACATGCATCCAGCGTTGAGGCGAGAACTCAAGTCAGAATCGCGAGATTACAATCTGACCGCACTGTTCTGCGCGAAGTTGTAAAGCAACAGACAACTGGTGAACGTGCTGGTTTCGGAGGTGCAGGGCAAACCGCAGCTGGTTCGGTATTAACAAACGTCAACGCCGAGTTAGCGGCTTTGAGAAAGAAACAACGGAGACAGAACAAATCGGCCTCTGAACGTCGCAGGCAACGGAAAAAACAGGCAGTTACAGTCGGTTTAGCTGGATATACCAACGCTGGAAAGTCGAGTCTTTTTCGAAATCTTTCTGGGAAGGAAGTACTTGTCGAAAATCGCCTTTTCTCAACACTTGAATCGACTATTGGGCGGCTTGAAGCAAGCCCCCGTGTCCTCTTAGCGGATACGATTGGATTTATCGACGGATTGCCAAATGCTGCGCTCGATGCTTTTCGAGCAACACTTGCAGAAGCCATAGAATGTGATTTGTTGTTGTTGCTTGTTGATGTTGGAGATCCAATAAAAGAGATTGATCGGAAATTACAAACCTCATTACGTGAACTTTCTGAACGCGTGCTTGATTCAAATCACTCTTCGGTGATGGAACGTATCCAACTTGTTCTAACCAAGGCAGATTCGACTTCTCAAGCATCTATTGATTCTGCTATTGAGATGGTTGCAACACATGGCTTCATCAATCCGATTGTTATTTCATCCCACACAGGAATTGGGATTGAAGAATTACGTGCAACCATGCTTCACGCACTCTTCGGGCCGCAACGCACTGTAATGCTTCATCCAGGAGGACAGGATGAGCCTGCCATCGAATCTCTTCTTTCCCGATTCTTCGATTCTGTGTATGTCCATGATCATCGACGAGAAGGAGATTTCATTGAAGTACGGATTAGTGCTTCTGATGAAACACTTGCAATTCTACAATCAACGTATGGTGAACGCATCGAACTCAAGTAGGCCAAGGATGTGCAGTCTCTATGGGCGAAGAGGTGGAAGAGGTTTGGGAGGGAATTGAAGGCCTTCCTGAAACCGACTCAGCGGTCATGTTTGCTTCCTCTGGAGCGGCATTCATCATACCGGACACGTCCTTGCATCCGATTACGAAATCGATAGCGATTTTCGTGATTTTCATCGCCGCATCTGGTTTTCTTAACGGATTGGATTACGTTTCTCCTGATTCTGGACTCGTCCAGCCGGATGAGTTTGTGTATCAATTAGCGCAAACCGCTCCACCAGATTCAGCCATGTTCGACGGCATGGTCTACGATCATCTCGGTGAGCCAATCGAGGGAGCAGAAATCAAATTAGAATGGGAAGAACGGAAAGGATGGTACAACTCAAGCGTTACTTATACCGATGCGAATGGTTCTTTTTCCTATGAACACATCAAACCTGGTTTGGCTCGAATCGACATTTCAGTCGAGCGAGGAAATTACACAGACACATTGGTTGAACGATTGCTTCTTTCCCCACCTGCATTGATTGAACCTTATGGATTTACGCGCCTTGATTTCAATGTCCCTTCATCCGATGTCTTTGCAGATGAGCCCTGTCCATTTGAACAAGAAACGTGTACAAAACGATTGATTGACCGTAATGAAGAGCAACGGGAAAATCCTCGAATGGATCCAAGCGCGGCTGGAATTTACATCATGATCGGTTTTGCATTCATGGGAGTTTCAATCATCTCTGTTGGCTTTGTTGTCTGGGCACTAAAAACTGGTTCTGTAGCAATTCTTAGAATGGGTACGATGTTTGCTTTCTTTGGAATGGGACACTATTACGCAGCATGTATTCTCGGATTGACGGCGTTCTTACTCACATTCGCCATCCCGAAACGGAAAAAGATCTTGCAAGATGGTGTTGTTGAAGCAAATCTGCAATCTTCCTTATGAGGGAAAGTGCATCGGACAACATGGACCTGGCCCAATCCACATGGATGGTTCGAGACTTAGGACAGTCTGCAAGTGATGTTCTACTTCTCGAAGATAATTCCGTCCTTGCAGGTGGATGGGATGGGGCGATCAAATATTGGTCTGCAGAAGGTGAAACCGTCTGGGAAATTGCTACTCCAAATCGAATCTCTTGCTTAACCATCGATGCAGACAAACTCTATGCAACGTCTGGGCTTCATCTTCTCAAAATCGATTTGGAAACTGGAGGAATTGAGTGGCAAATCCAACTTGAAGGTTCTGCGGATGCTGTTGTTGTTACCAAGAAATGTGTTATTGCGTCATCATCTGTTTATGATATTGAACACAATGATTTCCTTGAATCAGCACTTTGGTCTATTTCTTTTGATGGAGAGGTTCTCGAAACTCACAGGATGGATGAACGGCCGTGGACACTCCAATTATCTGATCAAAAGGTTGTTGCAGGACTTGGCCGACCGAAGAGCGGATGGATCAAACTTGATCAGAATGGAGCCATAGAAGAGCAACGAGAAGGATGGGGGACTCCTACAATTTGTTCATCAAACACCAAACCAATTCTCTTTGGACGCGCTGATGGTAGTGTTGTTGACATGGATGAAGTCGTTCTTCATCAGATGAATGACTCGATTGCTGTTCTTTCAAATCAAGAAGACATGCTCTTGGCTGCTGACGATTCGGGTAGAGTTGATTTGTTTGTCTCAAACAAAGTCGAGTGGTCAAAGACTGGAGATGCAGTTGTTGGACTCAGGCATGGTTTTGCTCATGATGATGAGGCAACCATTTGGATCGCTCGATGGAACGGTACGAAAGGGACGCTGTGTGTTCTGAATTCATCCTCTGGAGATGAAATTGCTCGACTTGAAGGAGATCGTATTCACGCGATGTCTGTCAATGAAAAGAGGATTGGAATTGCGACTGAAGGTGGACAAATTATGGTTTGGGAGCAGACGCTATTCGAACGCCGAAGCAATCAAGAAACTCCTGCGGAGGACGTTGACGAGCATCGAAATTCGATGCTTGCAAAACTACGAGCACTTCGTAAGTAAGCCCAAACTTAGATGATTTGCAAAGAGAAGTAAGGTTCGTTAAGGAAATCAGTTTATCAATGAGGAATGGTGAGTACAAACCATGAAGACCAAAGCCATCCTTGTTGCGGGAGGGAAAGGCTCACGTCTGTACCCATTTACGCGTTATACGCAAAAAACGCTGTTGCCATTGTACAACAGGCCTGTCATCGATTACGCTTTAGGTACAATACGAAGAAGTGGAATTACAAACATCACCATCGTTTCAAACGAACATATTGGCCAAATAGCGAAACACGTTGGCCAAAGCATGGATGGAGAACAAATTCATTATGTTCTTGAAGAGGAGCCAAAAGGAGTTGCAGAGGCTCTGAATTTAGCCCGTTCTCACAACCAAGATTGTCGGATTTTAATCTATTTTTCAGATAACATTACTACCGTTGAATTTGGCGACATCGTCTCCGAATTCAATGGCGCGCAATCACCTCCTGGGTGTGTCTTACTTGCCCGTGAAGAGGAACATCCAGAGGCTTTTGGAGTTGCGGTACTTGATGAAGAAGGGGCGCTTATCGATGTTGTAGAAAAGCCAGAAAACCCTCCTTCAAATCTTGCCATCGGAGGTATATACTTGTTCGATGAAACATTTTGGAGCAAACTCGACCAAGCAGTGGATCTGCATGGTTCTAATTTCTCAATATCCGATATTAACAGAGTGTATATTTCCGAAAAGAATGCAAAAATTGTATCTGTTGGAGAAGAGACCTGGGTTGATTGTGGTACGCCCGAATCTCTGCTTCAAGCGAGTATCATGGCAAAAGATGGGAAATTGAATCCCCGTCCCTACAGGGAGCGTTGAGAGAGATGAAAATTGGGATTATTGGCGCTGGAATGGTTGGAGGGGCAATCGAACACTGCTTCAGTGATGCACATGAGTTGTTCATCCACGACCCTGCTCGTGGAACTGAACTTTCGATTGTAACCGATAACGTAGATTTTGCTTATATCGCTGTTCCAACACCACCTCATCCAGAGACTGGCGCGTGTGATACACGCATCGTTGAAGCGACACTAGACGCCCTTCCAAACGGTTTCACAGCTGTCATCAAGAGTACTGTCGTTCCGGGTACAACACAGCGTTATCATGAAGAATATCCCCATCTAAAAATTGCATACTCTCCTGAATTCCTCGTCGAGCGTCGGCGTCTCGAAGATTTTGCAAATCAAGATATTCTCGTCTGTGGGACACATCATGCGGATGTTGCAGAACGTGTTTTTGAACAGCACAGACAAGCGGGTGTTCTTCGCCGTGATCAAACGTTTCAAGTTACACCGACACAGGCTGAACTTGTAAAGTACACAAAAAACACATTCTATGCGATGAAGGTCACATTTGCAAATCAACTGTACGATATTTGTGAAGGGCTCGGAGAGGACTGGTATACGATTCGTGACATTATCACATCCGAACAAGCACAACCTATCGGGCCATCTCATCTCGATCCCATCTTCGGATTGTACCGAGGATTTGGAGGAAAATGTCTACCAAAAGATTCCCTCGCACTCGGCGTATTGGCTGATGAACTTGGTTGCAAATATGAATGGATGGATGCAATGCAAAAAGACAACCTAAGATTACGACAAACCTTGACTGGAAAACCAAGTGATGTCATCACGAATGATGATTGAAATGGATGCCGATTCAACCTTCAATCGCCTTGTTCCAAGGGGCTCTCTTCAGAGATTCGCCCTTGCAGGAGGATTTAACAGCGGCGTATTTTTCCTTCTTTGGGAATTTCTTCGACTGTTTCTAAGCGATGATTCGACTGGAATTCGAATCGCATGGGGAGTTGCATGGGGGACGACGGGCCTCATGGCTCATTTCGTTCATCGATGGTTCACATTCGACAATAGAAAATCGCTTCAATGGACAATTGGCGCCTCATTTGGCACCTATGTATTCAGTTTGGTTGGCTCAACATATACAATTGGATTATTCGCCAATCGACCAGAAGAAACGTTGCGATGGCTTGGATTAGCAAATCTCCTTTCATGGGGAATAATTATCTGGGCGATGATGCGCCTTTTGGTCTTCCAATACAAAACTGAAGAAAATCAGATTGCATGAGTTTCTAAAATCTCAAGTGAGATAATGCTCAGTGCTTCTTCGTGAGTTGCTTCCAAATCAACCGGGCACCCCATTCCTGCATTAACTGCTGCAAGCCACGTTCGTGCACAGACACACCATGAATCACCGGCTTTCAATCCAGGAAAAGAAAAATGTGGTGCGGGGGTGATGAGGTCATTGCCTTGTTGTCGGGCATATTCAAGGAAATCATCACTAACTACGCAACATACGGTGTGTGAACCTCGATCGTTTTCATCGGTGTTACAGCATCCATCGCGATACCAACCTGTTTTCGGGTCGTTTGAACACGTTTGCAATTCTGTTCCAAGCACGTTTATTGACGGGTGCATGTACGTCCCATTGAGTCAATACCTTTCAACAATGCTCTGGCGCCCTAAGGGAGGTCGAAACTTCGTTCTTTTTTCCCTCGTAGAGGCGAGAGGTTCTTGATGGAGAAGCGCGAGTGTATGTCATATGCTGCCTGACACACTGCACAAATTGCCTCGCGATGAACGATTTGCCTACGCCCGCCTTCTTGCTTACATGGCGCGTGTCGACGACGAAATTACCGTCGATGAACTCGCAATGTTTGAACAGCGAATCGGTACTGCCCTCCTCTCACCAAACCAACGTGACCAACTTCGAAGAGCATTGAAGAATCCTCCCCCATTGGAAGAAATTCTTGAGGACCTTGGCCCAGAATCTGGACGCCTCGCTTTGCGAGATGCCTTACTAATGGCGACTGCAGATGGTTCTATCGACGGCGATGAATATGACGTTCTTCAAGAAATTGTAGACCACCTTGGACTTGCTGAAAACGCAGTTACTGACCTTATTGAATGGGCCAAAAAAGGATATGGATGGATGGAAGAAGGTATTGAGTTACTCAATACACTCCAACAAGGTTGATCGGTATGTTTTGCGACGATGTCGCTAATTTGGATGCGGGTGAACGTTCTCGTTACGCAGATTTACTCGTTCTAATTGCAGCAGCAGACGGTGAACTTGTCCGTGAAGAAATGCAAGTCCTGGAGGGTTTGATGGGGCGGGCTATGGTCCATCCCGAAGCAAGGACTTCAATTCGCAAAGGTCTTCATGATCCACATCGCCTTGCGAATTTACTCAAAAATGCAGAGGTTCAAACCCTGCGCTTTGTGTTAAGAGATGGGGCTTTACTGGCTGCTGCCGATGGAGATTATGATCGAAGGGAAGTAAGGATTCTCAAACAGATTGCCAAAAAAGCTGAAATCTCAAATGACGAGTTGAAGCAAGTTTTCGACTGGGTTTCAAATGGATGGGAATGGCACAAAACTGCAAGCAATGTTCTTAATTTAACGGCTTTCGAGCAAAACACACCAGAATGAAAGGTTTCATGATTTTGACAGGCACATTCAAACCATGATTGAATACCCACTGGATGGGGCGGACTATGCAGAACGGTGTCAGCGGATGGTATGCAAGATTAGATCGATGTCTTAATGACAGAGCAGAACAAATCAATATTTGGCTTGCTGCGTGGGAAAAATCTCTCAAAAACCATCAACCAATTGCTGCTTTGCTGCCTGAAGACTGGCCAACACTTCCTGCAAATCTTCTAACCGACCCTGGGCACGTTCTCGACCATCTTCTCGCTCGTCATGATGCTGAATCAGATGGCCGCTCTCCTCGAGGCGCTCATCCGACTCCTCCGCGTCTCGCCGATTCTGTCATTACATCAGAAATGCTTGATACAACAATTCAGCCAAAGGTCAAGAAGCAAACAACAAACATGCACCTTGCTGATCTTCCTCCTGGTTTCCAGAAGCACATTAAGAAACTCAACTTCCCACCTGCGGAAGAAGAAGTTACACTCGATAGTGATGCTCTCGAGGCAGTTGAACGTGGCGAGAGAACCAGCAGTGGAATCCCTCTTCCATTCTCAGATATGTCTTGTGGAGGAGGTATTTTCCACGCCCGTATGCTTCGAAAGCACAGCGAACTGTTCGAAGGCCAAGATGCTGAACTCAAAAAACAAGATACAATGCGTTTATTCAGAGGATTCCAATTAATCGATGTCGATCCCCTTGTGGTTGAATCAACAAAGAAGCGACTCCTTCTTGAATCGATACGACTCGATCTTGTTTCCATGGATGGAGAACAAGAAGGTAAAGTTAATCGGAAGGATATCGAAGAAGTTCTAGACCAAAACGTGATTTGTTCTGATGCACTTCAACATGATTGGCCGTGGGCTGAATCACCACGATTGATTATTGCAAATCCCCCTTGGTTGCGAATCAAAGACCGATTCAGAGGCATGGAAGATGGTTCTCAACAAAGAAAGAATCTAAGTGAAACTCTCCGTAATCTAATGAATGATGACGGCCCAAGATTTTCAACAATGAGAGGAAATGTAAACCTGTACCGCCTCTTCATCGAACGTGGAATGCAAATCCTCAGTGAGGCTGGTCAAATGCGCGTTGTTGCACCTGATAGTCTCCTTCGTGAACAATCCTCTCATCCACTAAGAAAATTATTGGTTGAAAAGCATTCTTGGAGAGAAGTATGGGCGATTGAAGAAGCAAATCTCCTCTTCCCTGGAATGACTCAGGGCGTTGCGATATTAGGAATCTCTTCAACACCTCATGGAACTGAAACTCTCAATGTAATTGGACCAGTAACTCGTTCCGATCTGCGAAGAGTTGGTACTGGTCTGTCTTCACGTGTACCCTCGTTTAGCCTTCCAAGAACTCGATGGGTTCAGTGGGCTCGCAATACGTGGGCTGTTCCGAGACTTCCTCGTGATCAAATCGAACGGAAGCACATCCTGAACATTCTCGACAACATGTCTGAATTACCACGTCTTGGAGACCATGATCACTGGCTTGCTACTCAGGACCAAACTGTCAAGGTACGCGTTGGTGAAATCGACCAAACTGCTCATTCGAGCAACATCACAAGCTGGGACAAGGCAAGAGCTTCCCGTCCGTTCATTCGCGGAGTTCACTTTACCGAAGACGAACATGGTTCAGTCTACATCCGCCACCCTGCGTTCCGCAAGGACATTCCATCGCGTGCGAATGAACGTCAACTCGCAATGTGGTCTGGAGTTACTGAAATCCAATCGTATGGACCTCGGCTTGCTTGCCAGGCTATCGTGAATGCTCATCAAGAGCGTCGACTTCGCTGGGCCGTTATTCCAAAGGGATGTATCCTTGGAAACAGTGTAAACCACATCGAGATGAACCAGGCAATTCTCAACCGTCTCACTGCAACGAAAGGAAATCTCGAAAACGCACTCGAGTGGATGTGCCAACAACTCAATCAACGAGAACTTGATGACTGGGCAAAAGCATGGTCTGCGAACAATAACGTAAACAATTACGAATTGGAAATGCTTCCTCTTCAATTAGAGGCAACGCAAGAAGTTTCTGGGATCTCGATGGACTAATGGTTGGTGGGCTAGCAGTATAAAATAAACAGACGTATTAGAATTCAACGAATACGATGTTTTATATCACCAACCCCCCCACAAAAGAATGCGTAAGCAATCATAGGAGAGTCACATATGGGCATTCATCCTAAGATTGGAATCACTGGTTTACCAAGAAGCGGTAAATCTGCTGTCATGGAAAAGGTCCTTTCCATGCTTAAAGAAGAAAGAACCAGAGAACTTGCAGCAAGAAATTCTGGAACTGATTCAGAAATTATTGGTGGAATCTGTACAGAGCCAATTCTTGATGGGAGTGAGCGCTTAGGATACAGTGTTCGTAACATTGTCACTGGTGAAACAGCAACAATCGCTCACAAAGAAATCGACTCAAGGCTCCGAGTCCTTGGATATGGCCTTGATACTGAAGGCCTTGAGGCTGTGGCTGTACCTGCTATCGAATTTGCAATTGAAAATTGTGAAGTGATCGTTATTGATGAGATTGGAAAGTTTGCTGTTGAGTCAGAAGCCTTCGTCAATGCAGTACGGAGTGCGCTTGAAGTCGACAAACCCACGCTTCTAACACTTCACAAGAAGAGTCGCCACCCACTATTGCAAGACATTCGACGCCGCGATGATGGACGTATTCTCGAAGTNACTCCTGTCAACAGAGCCCTTCTACCNTACAAGATTCACAANTTNATGCGNGAGACCTACTNATTGCGTTGGATTCATACAGACAACACACTTCGTCATCACCATGACGCCAGCAGAACGAGCCAAGAAGCTACTCTTGGGAACTGGTTTGTGTATGGTATTCGTCTTTGCCATTGGGCTTTCAAACGAACGATTTTCTCTCGGCTCCATCGATGCAGGATGGATCTTCCTTGTCCTCGGCCTATCCATGATTGGCCTTAGCTTAACAAAGGGAAGTTTCAGTTCCCAATTCCCTGATGAATCTGATGAAGAAATGACCAATCGGGTTCAAGATGATGTTACAGAAACAAAACGTGAAGCGAACATTGGAGATGCTTGGGCTTCGTTGGAGCACAATGTCTTGAAAAATGAATTGGCTGAATCTGAATAGACAAGGGCGGTTGATTCATACCCTACCTATGCATCGCAAGGATTGGTAAGGCTATGAGTGAAATTCCCGCTGATTTATATTACACAAAAGAACACGAATGGATTCGAATGGATGGAGACATCGCAACGATAGGAATTACAGATCACGCACAAGATGCATTGACTGATATCGTTTACATTGAACTTCCACAAGAGGGAGATGTTCTGGATGACATGGGCGAATTTGCAATTGTTGAATCTGTAAAATCTGCATCCCCAATCTTTGCTCCACTCGCAGGCGAACTTACTGCGGTCAACGCTGAACTCGAAGATGCTCCAGAACTCATGAACAGCAGCCCATATGAAGATGGCTGGATTGTGAAAATGCGCTTGTCCAATCCAGATGCTGTATCTGGACTCATGTCTGCTGATGATTACCGCAGTATGATCGGCGAGTGAATAGATTGCCAGAACCCACACGACTTACACTGTATGTTGATGGATCTTGTGATGGAAACCAAAATGTCGATTCTGAAACCCTAGCGGGCTGGGGTGTGGTCGTAATAGTAGGCGACTCAGGTCTTGGCCGCGGGAGTGGAGAAGTTGTTACGGAATTACATGGCCCAGTGATTACATCAGTTTCCGAGCCCGAGTTTATCGGTGCAGAAGTTGGATCAAATAATACCGCTGAACTCTCAGGATTTTTTGCTGCCCTCCGCTGGCTCCTAACTGAAGAAAATAACGACCCTGTACGTATTCGTGCAGATAGTCAGTATGCCGGCAATATTGCTGCTGGAACTTGGAGGGCAAAAGCAAACCGAGAGCTTGCTGCACGTGTACAAGCACTGTGGAATGAGGTTGCATCGTTGAGAGATCTCTCATGGGATCATGTGCGAGCCCATCGCGGGCATCGTTGGAATGAGCGAGCCGATCACCTTGCAAAGCGAGCAATGCGACGCGAGCGCCCAGAGCCGCTTACATTTTGGAAACCTGGTCAGGATTGATTTAGACGCTGATTCAACCATGCGGTTAACTCATCACCATATTCAGGACGTCGAAGTGCATGATCAATTTGAGACGTTAACCAGACCAAAGGCATACCAGAATCATACCAAGAAACGGTTGAGTCCAAGACGTGTGCTCGTAGATTACCCTCATCCATCCAATGTTTTAGAATTGCAATCGATTGAAGTTCACCGTGTTCGTCGACAGAAAAACGGTCAAGTAATGCCGAAAAATCGTCTGTGAAAATGTATCGTCCACAAAAAGCAAGGGTTGAGAGAGCGTCTTCTTTGTTCGGTTTTTCAACAATAGACTGAACCGTATCGCCATCTAGTGAAACAATACCATATTGATGTACAGAATCAGGACCAACATCATACACAGACCCACATGCACAGCCTGTTTCTTGGTGCAGCAATACGAGATCAGTTGAAACTGATGATGGTTCGAAAGATGATGATGATGCATGATTGGATGTGAGAATATTATCTCCAAGGAGGACAAGGAAGGGACCCGAAATTGATTCTGAGGCCATCGATATAGCATGAGCAAGTCCCAATTGTTCATGCTGATAATGAATGAAATACTCCGCTTCGCCCAACGGATTAAGTAATGATTGATCATTTGAAAACGAAGGGAACTTACTGTTCATATCCTCCAAAAGAAGAGAGAAATCCTTTGCTGGTGAAGTAATGATGTGAATCCGAGTACAGCCTGCTGCACGGGCTTCGAGGATGAGATGATGCATGACTGGGACATCGACGAGAGGTAACATTTCCTTTGCGACATATCCGCTTACTGGCAGCATTCGTGTACCCATTCCCGCGGCCACAATGACAGCATCCAGAACTCTGCCCATGTACAGGCTTGAAAGCGACAGGCTATCAAGCGTGTTCTTCGTCGATGGTCTATGGCAGTGGAACGAAAGCATCTGCTTTTAGCGGCAGGATGTCTGCTTCTTTCATTTTCATTCTTCGAATTTTTACCTGCAGGTCCTTGGCTTGATGCTTCATTTTCAAGAGGTGTGAGCGGCCTTTCTGGACTCATTCTAATCTACCTTTTCTGGTATGAACAAACCTTTGGAGAATCTGGCGTGGTACCAGCAGTAGCAAAATGGAAGAATCCAGAAACATCATGGAAACACGTTCTGTTGGCAGGTGTTTGCTTCCTCTTTTCCTCTTGGTTCTTTGGGAATACCTCTGCAGGAGATTCGTTACCTGTTCCAGCTCCACTAATTCTGGCATTAATCGGATTGCTCACCTGCTTTTCAGGAATGTATGCATATCTTGTCACTCAAGGGCCATTGAGCGAAGAGGAATGATCACTCTTCTTCGAGGAAAAGTTGTTTTTCTGGTTTGCTTTGAACGATGAGACCTACAATGTAGGCCGCCATAAGAGAGATGATAATCAGTAGGAAGGGCGATATGGTTTGTTCTTCCGATGAGGATTTCTTCTCCTCTTTCGTGGTTGGTTCTTCCTCTTCAACAGGTTGAGACGATTCCAGGTAATTCCAATCAATACCGACTCGAAGAATATCAATCTCGCCATTGGCGTTTGTGGATTCAATATGAATTAATTTAATTGGATTCTCAACAGTGATGGTCCAAATACCGCTTGAGGAGGAGGTCCCAAACCAGAACGGGTTGTCATTAAGCGCGTTTGACCACCGATATGTAGAGCCGTTTTGAGCCGAAGAGAATGAAAATTCATGCGTTGTATTTGTTTCTGCGAAGAGCGTTATCCAGTCTCCATTTTTCACTGTTTGATTGGTATCGAGTAAGGTGATTTCAAATGAAGGTAGATCTATTTTTTCATCTGAACTGGAATTTGATTCATCTGTTTCATCTTCGGATTGCCATTGTGGAATAAGATAGATTGCATTGGTATTTGCTTCGATTCTGTCATCGATGTGGGTGTTGGTAGAAGAGCCCCATGTCCCCTCTAACGTTAGAGCATACCACGAAGTTTCAAGTTGGTTTACTGAATAATAGAACTCCTCTTCCATCGGGTTAAGCCTGGACACTTCGGTCCATTCTACTGAAAGGTCAGGTGTTGTAACTTCTGATTTCCATAACACTGCATCGCCTTGGCTGAAACTTGGGTCAATGTCCCACGAAAACAAAAGTGTCGTAGAGTTTTCAATTTCAACGTCCAGTGATGTGATCGAAATTGGAAGCATTCGCTCTAATACTGGACCCACCTTTCCTAATACGTCGAAATTGTCGGTTTGTACATTGCCTGAATTATCGACCAATCCAAGAGCATAATACGACGTTTTCATCCAGTCAGGTGTTAATTGGTGTATGAATTCAACTGAATCAGCAGGTAATTCTGCTAGAACAGTTACGTTTTCCTGCACAACAGATACAATTGGATCCGTAGAATGATAGAGAAGGATTGATGAAATATCTTTCTCGACCACCTTTGTCCATTGTAAAGACGTTGTAGAGTCTTCTCTGTCATATTCGGCGAGAAGATGTCCTGAATATCTCGGAACGCGAGTATCTTCAATGAGAGGTTCAGCAAGTGTGTTATCGGTGTAAAACCGTACATCCTCTGAAGCGGGATAGCATGCTTCTTCGTCACAGTATGGAGGGTAAAGGCATGTTAGGGTGTAATACACCTCTCTTTCAATCGATTGATAATACGATTGATAGGTCCAATCCAATGTATATTCAGAAACGTTTTGAGGGATTTCATCGGTTGTGATTACCTTCTCTATTTCATCCCATGTTGATCTTGTTGCTGGTTCGTTATGTTCATAGAGAATATAATTGTAATTTGAACCTGTACAGGCTGGACGCCAGGAGAGGTGTGTTGATTTATTGGAAGCATTGTATGTTGCTGTAAAATCTTGAGGAGATTGGATAGGCGCTGTATCCTCTACATGGCCGTGAGGCGTTTGTGATACTCCTAAGTTAACTGGATCTGTGACAGTACCGTCACGAAGAATGGTCACAATGGCGTAATGGATGAACCGTACGTTAACATTGCCAGGGGGAGGGTAATATTCCAAGATGTGCTCTTTTCCAGAGCATTCTTCAATCAAATCAGTTGCATAGCATGCAGGGATATCTGAGGCAATCATCGTCAGTTCTCGTTGAAATCCTGGTTGAAACATCGTTGTAGAACGATGAACTTCATACGTAGCCATTTTTAATTCGTCTAACAATTGTCCATCTGTTGATTGAATGTTTCTCCAAGTAATGTTTGAAATTTCCATATCTGGTAGATATCGGACATTGATGTCTCTGGCTTCCAATGTGGAATCCGTTTGTTCCGATGCCGTCCCAACCGGTAGCGTCACAACCAAGAGGAAGGACACAAACCAGATTTTCAGGTTCATAGTCAGGTGTATGGCGTTGGACATATGAGGGTGTCGCAGTATTGTGAAAACACTAATCGAGATATCCTAGGGTATCATCGAGCATATCCAGAGCATCATCGAGGTTGGGTAACTCTGTTGGTTCTTCGCCTGAACTAACATGTGTTTCAGAGAGTATTTCGATTGGTTCAGGCACTTCACTTTCACCAGCAAGCCACTTTCTCCACAAAGCACTGCGCTCATCACGACGAGCATCCATAGAATCCCAAAGTGCTTGTAGTCGATCTTCNCTGAGGAGTGGAATATGCTTAGATAATCGCACTGGGTCAATCTCATCCATTCGCATCAACAATTCTCGAAGACGGATTTGGACAACTTCGTCACCATCATTCCAAAGAGATGGAATGAGTTTCCGTTCATCTTCAGGGAATTGTTGTACATAGTCTCGTAAACTGATGACGATGTTTCTTCGGACAATAGAAGAATTGTGTCCATGGAGTTCTTGCAAACGATCAGCCCAAACGTTTTCATCGAGGAATTTCAAATCTCCAACTGTTGCTGATGCTGCTGCAAGAACGCTTTCATCTTCATCTTGAAGCATGGAATCGAGGAACGGGACTGCATCCCAACCGACGCGTCTAAACAAGCGAGTTAGAACATCTGCCATTGAACGTCGAAGGAGTAGTTCTTTCCTCGCGTGGAGTGCTTTAGCGATTGCTAGCCCACGCTCTTGGTCGTTTTCGACCAGTTTTGCGAGGCACATAACAACCTTTGAAGCAACTTCTTCATGTTCATCATTTGCTCTTCTTTCAAGAAGTTCAAACAAGCCGAGAGGTTCGATTAATGCTGGTCTTTCCAAGAGTAATCGCACCCATTCCATCAGAAGGAGCCGGCGTTCAAGAACGTCGTTCTCAAGTTGATCAAGAAGCCAACGTGCGGCATCAACGCCAGCATCGTGGGCAATAACAGAGGTTGTTCTTGGTACAACTGCATGAGGATTCCAGCCTAAGTTCTGTGGACCATCCTCGGGTTGAGTATGCCAAGTTCCAGGCCGTTCAGCAAGTGCTACCGATTCGATGAGGTGATAGCCTTGATGAATTGGTTGTCCATAAGGAACAGTTGCTAATCCATTGATAAGAGCAATTGCAAGCCACCATCGGTCAGTATTCGGAGCAGATGTATCAAAGGCTTGTGCAAGCCAATCAGTTGCGATACAGAACAGCATTCGTTGAGAAACATCGTTGGTTCGGCGAGCAAGCCACTTTTGATGAATTTCAAATGGATCATCGCTCAAATTCATTCGATGTGGAACAATCAAATCTACGATTGTTACAAGATGGCGATCAAACATTCCTACATCTGCATGGAGCATTGACAAACCTTGAGAGATGAGATCTTGATCTCGCTCAGGCATCCGAACAGGGAAATCAGGATCTGTTATTGGCGGATTAGGAAGTGGCCAATTCAGTGTCCCACGTTCCAATGCTTCAACCATTTGCGTAGCAACCACTTCAAACGTGGCTTCCGCAATGATATCCCGACTCTTACTCATCGAGAAACCTCTTCTGATCAGATGTCAAGTTCGATGTTCAGATTCTGAATCAATTCCTTGTATCGGTTTCGAATCGTAACCTCAGTAACACCAGCAACTTCAGCCACTTCACGTTGAGTTCTACGCTTTCCACATAGAACGGAAGCGATGTAAATAATCGATGCAGCGATACCTGTTGGTCCACGGCCGCTTGTCAATTCCTTTTCTTGAGCTGCCTTGATCAATTCGTACGCCTTAGCTTCAACTTCGGAATCAAGACCGAGTCCAGAGCAGAACCTTGAGATGTAATCCTCAGGACCAGTTGGCATGATTTTCATCTTGAGTTCACGTACCATGAAACGGTATGTTCGGCCAATTTCTTTACGGCCTGTTCGAGATGCTTGTCCGATTTCGTCGAGTGTTCTTGGAACACCACATTGCCTGCACGCAGCATAGAGAGATGCTGCAGCGACTCCTTCGATTGATCTTCCACGAATAAGTCTCTTATCGACTGCTTTCTTGTAATTGACGGCTGCTGCTTCACGAACTGTCTTAGGAAGTTCGAGACGGCTTGCCATTCGGTCAAGCTCAGCAAGAGCCATTGCAAGGTTACGCTCTGTTGCGTTACTTACACGGCTTCGCTTCTGCCACTTACGCATTCGATAGAATTGAGAACGGTAACGGGAGTTGATGGTCTTTCCAGAGTAATCTTTGTTTTGCCAGTCAATGTCTGTAGACAGACCTTTGTCGTGGAGCATAACAGTCATTGGCGCACCAGTACGTGCTCTTTGGTCTCCTTGTTCTGGAGAGAAAACACGCCATTCTGCACCTTGATCGATAACGTTGTCTTCGAGTACAAGACCACAGTCATCACAGGTTACTTCCCCACGGGTTTCGTCTCGCGTTAGGCTTCTGCTGCCGCATTCTGGGCACTTTACAATATCTTCAACTTGCTGATCATCCATTAGTATCCACCTCATATGTAGATTTAGAAACAGTTATTTTAACGATTGGCAAGCCTTTTTTAAACCTTCCCCTCTGACACTTTTTCGTTTTAGAGGCTTATGCAACGAATTGGTTAAACACCAAAGCCTTCTGAGAAGATTTGGGGATGACATGGCAGGGATGGCAAGTGAAGTTTCTCTAACAGCCGGAAAGAGAATTCTATTCCTTACCAAGGACCTCGATCTTATCCGTAAACAGTTGTATGAGGGGTTAAATCTTCGAATGGAAGATTTGGATATCGGAGATCTTCTTGACGATATCAACACAGATGTGATGACGCCCGCTTGGGTATGTTTTGATCACGATCCTGCAATGATTGCAAAAAATGCATATGCGGGTCTCATGCAAAATGGCATTCGCGTATTCAACGAAGATGCATTGATTGATGGTGGATTCGAAGTCATCGTTTCAGGACAACGGAAGGGGACTGGTTCAAGTCGAGAAACTGCTGCTCAGTGCGAACGCTGGGCAGGTATTCGAATTGTAATTGCTGCCTCCTTTGCACCGATTCATGAACGAAACAACATCAACCTTGGACAATTAATGGGTGACCATGAGATGCTCAAGCGATTACAAAATGGGGAGACCCTTCAATTGGAGGAATTCACACAACAGTACGATGAAGTAACTGCACTTATCCTTGAATCTGGAGGATTGTTTGAATTCTCTAAGCAGTTGAAAGATGGTAGGCTCTCTCTGCCAGAATTATCAAGTGAACAGCGACCTATGACCATGGCAGAAAAAATCATTGCTCGAAATCTTGTTGGCCAACCGGAAGGCGCATGCGTCCAACCCCAGGACCCTGTTATCGCTCAAGTTCAAGGCGGCTATTCTCATGAATTCACCACCGCCCAAGTCCATACATTTCTCCAAGAAACATACGGCGACGAGTACCAGCTCATGAATCCGAAGAAATTCGGTGTCTTTGAAGATCACCTTCTGTATGCACATCACAATCCAAAATTTGTTCCATTTATGGACAAGGTCGAAACTCTGAGAAGACTACAAAACGAATTCCAAAAACATACTGGGGTTCGAGATTATTCTGCTGTCGATGGCGTATCACCTGGAATTTGCCATCAGGTTGCCCGCGAAGAATTCATCGAAGTCTCGGATTTCATCCAAGCTACAGATTCGCACACCTGCATGGGCGGCGCATCAAATGCACTGACTTGGGGCGTCGGAGCTACTGAATATGCAAATCTCGTATCTGCAGGTTTTACGTTTGTTAAAGTTCCAGAATCAATCCGCTTCGAATTTACAGGATCGTTGAACGAAGGTTGTACAGCAAAGGATGTTATCCTCTTTATCCTCGCCGACCACGCTCGAAAAGAACTGACATTGAACCGCTCAATGGAATTTGGAGGACCTGGTCTGAACTCTCTTTCAGCAGATGAGCGAGCAACATTGTGTAATATGGCGACTGAATGCTCAGCGAGAACTGGGATTTGTGAAGCGGATGAAGTTCTGTTCAATTGGATGGAAATGCGAATGCCTCACCTCAATATGATTCAACAGAGACAGCGAGCAGTCACTCCTGATGAAGGGGCTGTATATCACGGTGGAGTGCATCATATCGACCTCTCTTCCATTCGTCCAATGGTTGCGCACCCAGGAAACCCAGACGAGGGAATTCCAAGCGATCCAACGAACGGAGCATACGTCAATGAAATTGGAGATGTGTCGATTGATATTGCTTACGGTGGCTCTTGTACTGCGGGAAAAATAGATGATATCGCCTACTATGCTCAAGTCTGTCAAGCTGCTAAGGACTCTGGACGAACGGTTCGAGATGGTGTTGAATTCTACATCCAATACGGTTCCGGGGTTGTCAAAGATGTTGCAGTTTCAAAAGGATGGCATCAGCTTTTCCTCGATGTCGGCGTCAATCTCATCGATCCGGGATGTGGCGCTTGCATTGGCGCCGGTCCAGGCGTATCAATGACTCCAGACCAAGTTACGGTTTCTGCAATCAATCGAAATTTCCAAGGTCGTTCTGGGCCAGGGAAACTGTATCTTGCAAGCCCACTAACTGTGGCCATGAGTGCATTCACTGGCCAAATTAGTTCTTGGAAAGAAGATGTATTGTAAATCTCATTCGATACAGAAAATTTACAGCCTTAGGTATTTGACCGTAAATAATGTCCTTGACATGGGGGTCCCGCCCTTGGAAGATTTGGCGCTCTCACTGGAAGAGTCGCTCGAGTATGAATGGGCGGCGTGTTTCCTATGCTCTTGTAGGTGTAATGATTCTCTTTGCTGCAATTCCTTATACCATAATTAACCATCTAACCTCCTTACGCGATTGGGCTGCATTTGATCCATCTACTCAATACGATATTGACCTTGTCTTTTGGGCTTGGATGATCGTCCCTTATCTTACGTTATACCTCTACTATCCAGCAGCTGCATTTCTCGGAAGCAAAAACAAAATCATGTGGAGGCAAAATATTATTTTTCATCAAATGATGTTAATTTCTTGCGGGATTGTTTTCCTAATCTTCCTTTTGTTTCCGGTTGAAATTGATTTGCGCCATCTTGTCGTCGATACTGAAGGGACTGTTTGGGAACCGTTCTTTGTCATGATGCACGTCATTGATACGCCATGGAATTCATGGCCATCGCTTCACATCGTCCAGAGCATGCAAGTTGTCTTAGTGCTACGATATTGGTTCCCTCCAGATTCGAATCGATTAAAGATACTCCATACCATATTGTTGATCTCTTGGCTCCTCTTGGTAGCTTCCACGATGATCGTAAAGCAGCATTACATCTGGGATGTAGCCACTGCAATCGTATTTGCAGGGCTCGGGTGGAAATATTGGATGAAACCTTGTTTAGAGAAGTTGGAGGACAAGGACGCTCAAGATGAATTTGACATTCTACTAGAGTCATGAAGATGTGGTTTTGATTCGATTCGAATCAACCCATTCGTTCCAACTGGAATCGAATCCGACATACTGAATCAGGTATTTTCCCCCATCTATTTCTTTTATTATAGAGTCCCACCAACTTCCGTCCCATTCAACCTTTACTTGTTGACCGACAAAGAATGCATTGTTGAACGATTGGTCCCCAGTATTGCCTAAAGTTGGATGCGGCTTCATACCTTCAGTTTGATCGTCACTTACCCACCCTGTTCTTGGAGGAGTATCAGATGATGATTTGACTCGGTAATAATCTCCTCGTTTGCTGTCGAGACTGTTGCGGTCGGCCAAATACCACCATTGATCTCCATTACCCATCCTCCACCGAAGGAGTAAGACGTCTCCGTTAATATAACTAAGAACGCCATCAAACTCTGTAGCAGGAAGGTATGTGCCGTTGCATTTGGAAGTCCCTGCGCCTTGAACCGTGTAGAACTGATTATTTACATCATTAAATGGGTGATCATCTGGCCGCACCTTCCACCCAGTTGGCCCTACAACATAGATCGTGTTTCTTGTTTCAACATATCCAGTTGCTCGCTCATCAAAGGTAATGTCGGCAATGCTGCTGCTTTTGATTCTAGCCTCACCGAGTTTAGGATGTGCGTATGCGTGTCCATAGAGCCGTTCATCTCGTATTTCCGCATCGCGAATGATAACCTCGGGTTTCAATTGTACAGCATCTGTTGCCATTTCCTCTCCAACCAAATATTTTGCTAGTTCCCTATAATCGATATCTGAATTTTCAGTAATTCCTAACTCTTGAAATTCATACATCACATCTTCGACAGAAAGTGGATTGTCTCCTTGCTCTGTCAGAAGTTGGAAGTATTCAGCTGCAGAAATGGTACCAGAATTATCTTTATCGAATACCTTAAACGCTTCAATTAGTTCAGTCTCCGCTTCTGATAAACTTTCAACATACTCTTGGACTTCAGCAGAATCCTTTGCTAGTTTTTCAATTCGACTCCATTCAACGTTATCCTCCACATCTCCATCATCGAAATGAATCAAAAAGGTATGGTCTTCATATTCAGCAGCAATTTTTCCAGGGTAGTATGTGCCATAACCTTTCCAATCAACCAGCACCTTGTCGCCTGTATTGTACGGAGGGGTTGCTGGACGTATTGTACCAGGAGAGGTCCCAATGACGACTGCTGGTTTAATTTGAACTGTATCTGTGTATGGAACTTCAATTCTGTATGTTCCGTCAAGATTAATTCCAACCACTTGGCATCGATCTAACCAGCGTTGATTTGTAGGACTGTGATATTCAACATGGTCTCCAATTTGGAAGGATGCTGGTAGTACAACATCTTCCACAAGTATAGTAGGGGTTCCTTTGAGGTCCTTTTGGCTGAGCATCCCAAGTTGATGGAGTGCTTCGATAACAGCAGATGTAACCGCAGTTGTATCATTGTTAATCACGGTATTATGGACAATGTCGCCACTCATTACCGAGTCTTGCATAGTGAGTATACTCGAAGGTTTTTGTTCTGAAGCAGAGGGAGTACTTGGAGGGGCTGGAATCCATTCGGAACCCGTCCACATAAATTTCCCATCAGGGCTTAGAGTCTTATCTGACATAGCAGGTCTATGCTGATTAGATTTACCAACTCTTCTATCAAAGAGTTGGCAGGACCCATCCCGTTAATTTTTAAATAATTTCAAATATAAGAGGTAAGTTGTTCCTGCTAGGTGTTCTCATCGAAATAGGTCAAACCGCTTTGGCGATACAAGCAATTCGCTCACTTTTACCTCAAATAACCTCGATGGTTTACAATGGTTATGACAAAGGTCGTTTCATGAAGTCTGATGATGCTTTGAGGGCAGAACTTAGTCGTCGATGCGAGATGTTAGCAAGACATGCTGAGAAACTGCAAACGGATGCACATACACTGGAATTCAAATCAGCGAGAAAGGTTCTTTCTGGCATCATTGATACGTTGCAAATTTTCCAACGAGAAATCCAATTTTCGATATCTGGAACAAATGT
>NHFS02000065.1 GCA_002171315.2 Euryarchaeota archaeon TMED117
ATACCGATGGTGATGGATATGGAGACAACACGCAATTCACACAAGGTGACGAATGCCTCACCGTCTTTGGCAAGAGCATGTACAACGGACGACAAGGGTGCCCTGATACTGACCTTGATGGACATGCAGATCCTGATGGTGACTGGCAACCAAAGCCTGATTGCACTGGCGCAGATGCGTTCCCTGATGACCCTCTCCAATGGTGTGACAAGGACGGCGATGGCGTTGGAGACAACTACATCGTAACCAACAAGACTGTTGTCGATGAAGAAAATCCTGGTTTGATGATTACACTNTGTGAACACATTGGNGATGCATTCCCTGATGATTCAACACAATCCAGCGATATCGATTGCGATGGNCGTGGAGACAACGCAACNGGAATNTCTCCAGACGCATTCCCGCTACGCGCATCCCAACAAGANGACAANGATGGNGATGGCTNTGGAAATAACTTCACAAATGGCGCCTATCGTCCTGATGAATGCAGAAATGAGTTCGGAACTTCAACCACAGACCGCTATGGTTGCCCTGACTCAGATAACGATGGTATGTCAAATCTAAACGATCCATGTGAATGGGATCCTGCAATCACAACGGGTATTCGAGGCCAGGTAGATTGTGCGATTACAGAAGATCCAAANAAGGTTGAAGAAGAGGAATCATCCGAAGTCAAGGGAGAGGACTCCAATACGCTCCTCTATGCAATGGGTGGAATCATCGCATTCATGCTCGCTTCAATTCTCGTGGCTATGCTTGCTCGTCAAGCAAGTCGAAANCGTTTGATGAAAGAACGAGCTGTTGAGCGTAAGATTGAATCACAACTCATGGACGAGGATGAACGCCGTGAACAATGGATTTCCTATTACGTCGCTAATGGAGAACTCGATAAAGCAAGAGAACTCGGTTGGACAGACCCTGCATCGGTGCCTGCATGGAAGCAGCATGAGATTCAACAGCAAGAACAATTGCAAGCATCGATCCCATCAATGCTCGATTTGGATTGAGTTTACGCATTGTTTGTACCGTTGCCCTTTAAGTGAGGGAGGCTATGGAAAATCATGGCAGAGGCGCGTACGCGGCTATTGGTTGCATCCATGTTGGTGCTTCTACTTGCGAGTCTTGCTCCAGTTCAAGCGGATNCTGAAACGNCTGTGCGNCTCGAAACGNACNTTGTAAATGAGCCACTNACNCCATGGTATGGAGTTGGTGATGTCGTAGAACTATCCACTTCTCTCGTTAACGATGGAATTCAAACTTCGATTACTGAGGACCCCTCTTGTGGAACGGTCATGATTGTAAGCGATCAAGCCGGTTCACTCATCATCGATGAGCGCACAACCTGTCGAGGTCAAAGCAGAGGATTGGATGTTGCTCCAGGGACAACCATGCTCGAAACACATACATGGAATCTAGAAGATTCTTCAGGAGTTCAAGTAGCACCTGGAATCTACACGGTCGCTGTGGAACTCGCTGGGTCAGAACTTCGTTCATCAGTTGAGGTCAATGTCCAACAAAATGCTGGTCTTCCTTCCCAACTCGTTTACTCAAGCTCACTTGCACATCTTGGCGATACTCTTGCTGTAGGCGACCCNATGGTCTTGTCATACAAAGTATACAATCCAACATCTCTTCCAATCGAACTGTCCGTTGCAGATGAATGCAAACTCCTTATCCAATTCGAATCGAATCTGTTCGGTCCAACTTGCACNCCTGTTGTAGAAATCATCGAGCCATTCTCGACGTTCTCTCTTGGCCACACATTGTTGCATGCAACTCAACAGGGTGAATCCTCCATCACAGTTACAACGCCTGATGGGTTGATAATTAACACACATGACTTTACTGTTTCACCAGGCGAATTGTCATTGGAACCTCTTGTTTCCTCGATCAGCACTCTTTCTGATTCCTACATCCAAGGAGAATTGCTTGAAGGGTCGATGAATCTGAAGAATGTACTCGATGAGAGTGTTTTGCTGCAGTTCACGAACACATGCCGAATGACATATTGGATTGTCGACTCACTCGGTAATGTCGTCTTTGATACCCTCTCTCAAACCAATTGTAACAATGCTGAGTACGATATGGTCTTGACACCATCCGAGCAGAGCATGTTTGCTATGCAAGGATGGGCATTCACCGACGCACAAGGCTGTGCAATGCGCAGTGGCGCATATGTCCTCGTAACCGAAGTTCCAGAATTTGGCTACTTCGCATCAAAGGATTTCGATTTCCGCAGAACAGCCTCTGTGAACTGTGGTCCAAGCGCTCTTCCGATTATCGACCTCCAGATTGACACGAATGAAGATGATGTCATTGAATTTGAGTTGCTACTGAACGGAGATGAAACTGGTTCTGAAATTCATTGGCTTGAAGCATGCAAGGCTACTCTGCAAATGTGGAACCTGGATCTGGAATCAAAAATCATTGACAAAAATATCCTATGCAGTTCTGATGAAAGCATTGATGATTCGTTGCAAATTACCGATGAAAACACCCTCCGATTCAGTATTCCAGAGTTGGATCAATACCAATTTACTGACGGGGAATACAAGGTCCGATTGCACCTTGCCATCGACCAAGATGTTGATGCAGAACAANCATTCACTTGGCCAATACCNGNAGACAATACTCAAGAAATTGAACAAATAGATGATGCAAATACGCCTGTACAGCAACCTGTCATTATCACTGGNATCTGGAATGATGTGTCAACATCTGACGGAACCTGTTGGCTGATTGAAGATGCTGAAGAAAACGTCCGAATGATGTCAAGTCATTCGGTTTCGGCATGGAGTCCTGAACAAGGTACCTCTGGTATGTACGAAGCAGTTCAAACAGAACCAAACACTGCATGCAGTCGATTCACAGCAGATAGTTATCAAATTCAAGCGGTGATTGATGAACAAGTACTGGTTCTCGAAGAACCTGTGACTGAAACCGAAGCCACAGAGGAAGTCGTTCTTGAAAATGAGGAAATCCTACCCGAATGGGCTCCACAAGCAGTTGCTGCTGTAACCATTGGCGCCCTTCTTTCTATGCTCGGCTTTGCTGCCTTCAACAATGAGGCACTCCGTGTTTCTGTTACGCTATCAGGCCTCTGGATTCTCGGACTTTTGGGTCGAACTTCAGAGACAACAGATGGACGATTCCAACGTGGACGCTTGATGGGATACTTGACTGCAAACC
This sequence comes from Euryarchaeota archaeon TMED117, assembly GCA_002171315.2. Taxonomy (GTDB): domain Archaea; phylum Thermoplasmatota; class Poseidoniia; order Poseidoniales; family Poseidoniaceae; genus MGIIa-L2. The sequence goes on from NHFS02000065.1 coordinate 3,190, forward strand.
CAGGTTGCCACTTCCGAGCATTACTCTCAGCTCTTGATATGAGCAATGGACAACTGTCTCATCACCTTCGAGTACTCGAGCAAGAAGAGAGCCTGTGGAGACGTAAGGATGGTCGCTTAGTCCGTTATTACCCTCTAACAAACAATCTTCATCCAATGCTTGAGGATGAGGATTTACCAGTTCCGATTCTCGCTCCTGACCCACTTTCTCTTCAAGGAAAGATTCTGCTTGTTCTCGATCAAGATGGAGAGATGGGCGATTTCCCAACACAATCCGAACTTGCGAAACGCCTCGATAAGTCTCAACAATTGATCTCTCATCATCTTCGTACTCTCGAAAAATATGGCTTGATTGAAGGTCGACGAATGGGAATGAGAAACCGATACAAACTCACGAAGGAAGCAATGTTCCTTCTCGAAACAAATGAAGCGTTTTTACGCAACGAGTTGACCTTCTGAAATCCCTTTGCTGGGGTGGATTGAAGAAGGAAAGCAGTAACGCAGGTTTGTCTAAGGAGTGATGGTGATGTCGGACGAGCGTAAAACGACCGATGAAGTTGCATGGCAACAAGCATGGGATGANGCGAANGTCTTCATTGCTGANAATGACNCCTCTAAACCNAAATTCTACTGTCTTGAGATGTATCCTTATCCTTCTGGAAAGATGCATATGGGTCACGTTCGAAATTACTCAATTGGNGATGCTGTTGCACGATACAAGCGAATGAAAGGATTCAATGTTCTCTATCCAATGGGTTTTGATTCATTTGGAATGCCTGCAGAAAATGCAGCNATCGCTGAAGGTGGNCATCCTCATGATATTACCGAACGAAATATGGCTTCGATTACAGANCAAATCAAGCGAATGGGATTCTCNTATGATTGGAATCGTATGNTCAAGAGTCATGANCCGAATTACTACAAATGGAATCAACTGTTCTTTACTCGCTTCTTCAANTCTGGACTTGCCTATCGAGAACACGCTCCAGTAAACTGGTGCGANCCTTGTTCGACNGTTCTTGCGAATGAGCAAGTCNANGCTGGNCGATGTTGGCGATNTAACGGNCCTGTCCACCAAAANGACATGAGTCAATGGTTCATCGACATCACAAAGTATGCTCAAGAACTTCTTGATGGATTGNAAACAATCAATTTCCCAGACAGTGTTCGATCGATGCAAGAAGANTGGCTNGGNCGCTCTGAAGGAGTTGAAATCGAATTTGGAATCGAAGGTTCGGATAAGACAATCCGCGTCTTTACAACACGGCCAGANACGTTGTTTGGTGTNACATTCATCACNCTCGCTCCCGAACACCCGCTGGCTGAAGAACTGGTCAAAGGGACGGANTATGAAGCGGATTGGAAAGCGATGTATGACGTCTATGCAAACATGAGTGAGTTCGATCGAATCAAAAATCTCAACAAGAAGAAGGGCGTATCTCTGGGCAGTTTTGCCGTTCATCCATTGACTGGAGAGCGCATTCCTATCTGGGCTGGNAACTTCGTTCTNGCTTCGTATGGAACAGGTGCTGTNATGGCAGTTCCTGGTCATGATGAGCGAGATTTTGATTTCGCTCAAACCTATGACTTACCGATTCGAAGAGTCCTCNTCGAAAAGGAAGATGATGATGCTTCAGAAGAACTCAAGAAAGCATTTACTGATGATGGATTCATGGTGAATTCNACTTCNGATGGATTTGACGGTCGCTACGGTGATGATGCAAGAGATGCTGTTGCAAGCGCTCTTGAATCGATGGAGAAGGGAGATCGAAGAGTCAATTGGAAGATTCGCCCATGGCTTATCTCAAGACAACGTTACTGGGGAACGCCAATCCCNATCATTCACTGCAAAGAATGTGGAGCAGTGCCTGTACCAGAAGATCAACTNCCNGTTGAACTTCCTCGCGATGTTGTCTTTGATGGAAAAGGAAATCCGNTGGAAANATCNNCTTCCTTCCTCAACACAACGTGTCCTGAATGTGGAAAACCTGCTCAGCGAGAGACTGATACAATGGATACCTTTGTCGATTCATCATGGTACTTCCTACGCTACACTGATGCAAACAACCATGATTCCTGGTATAGATCAGACATTGCAGATTATTGGATGAATGTTGACTTCTATTGNGGTGGAATTGAACACGCACAAATGCATCTCATCTATGCTCGATTTTACACCAAGGCNCTTCGCGACCTTGGATTCCATACCATCGATGAACCATTCAATGAATTGCTCTGCCAAGGAATGGTCAACAAAGGCGCACCATTCTGTGAACCATGTNNCATTACACTCCCAGTCGATCGTGCAGGTTTACCNTGNCCACANTGCNACTCTGTATTGACNCAGAGGTCTGCAAAGATGAGTAAGTCTCTTGGAAACACNGTTTCACCGGANCAAATGATCGAAGAATANGGTGCAGATACAGTTCGTCTCTTCATTCTCTTTGCAGCAAATCCAACCGCTGGCATGGATTGGTCCGATACTGCCCTTGAAGCAAATCATCGAGTCATGATGCAATTGCAAACAATGCCTGAACAACTCCTTTCTTGGAACGGTCCTGCAAGCGATATCGATGCGTGGATGATGGCAAGATTGCGCCAGCGTGTGCAACAATGGACCGATGCNATGGACCGATTCGACTTGAGAAGAGCCGTNGAATGCTCTCATTATGATATGGTCAAGGACATCAANTGGTACATTCGTCGAGGTGGCGGTAACGTCGAAGTCGGNCGGGAAGTCCTCGAGGCTTGGACTCATATGATNGCAGTTGCAACACCTCACCTTGCTGAAGACTGGTGGTCCTATTTGGGAGGAGATGGTCTTCTCGCTGCTCANACGTTNGCAGAGATGGCTCCATGTTCACTTGAAGATCAAGAACTTCTTGANGGAGAANCGCTCCTCCGTGACCTNCTTGAACAAGCACGTAAGGTTCGCAGCGTTGCAGAACGTCATCTCGATGGAGAGGCAACATCACTCACCATTGTGACAGCAGCACCATGGCGTTATGAAATGGCTGAAATGGCGCTCCAACATCTTGCTGAAGGAAACAATGTCAAGTCGTTCATGGGAATCCTTACCCAAGCAGATCTTGCTCAAGGTGAACATCGCGGAGAACGACTCGGTTTCTGGAACAAGCGTATGCTCCCTCAAGTGTTCAAATGGGATGATGAGAAGAAGCGAGTTCTNCTCTCAAATCTTGAAGAAANCGGCGTNTATCGAAACAGTACAGACTTTATTGCAACCGAACTCGGTCTTGANNGTGTNGATGTTGTTCATGGCGAAAGCGATGAGGATACAACTGGAAAAGCAGGTGTTGCAATTCCATTGTCACCTGCATTNATCTATGCTTGAGACTATTCTTCTGATGTTCCGATATCATCCATTGGATTTGTGACAACTGATTGTTGANNCATTGGCTGAGGAACAGCTGGCAGNGATTTCGNCGCAGTTTGTGGTTTAATCGGCTTGAATGTCATGAAGCCTGCAACGATTGCAAGAAGTAAAGCAAGAACAATNAGAATCTGATTTATTCCAAATGAAGACGNTTCATCTCCACTTGATACATCGTTGTTTACAATGACTTTACAGCCATCCGAATCGACCTGATCNCCAACAGCTGTAACGGGACAAAGGTCGTCTGCATTGAGAACACCATCCGAATCAGAATCTGCTTGTNAAGCAGAACANCCATCACCATCTACGATGGTGCTCAACGGCGTTCGCNCACACAAATCCACTTCATTGAGGACACCATCTGCGTCATCATCAATGTCTTCCACACCATCGACGCATCCGTCTCCATCCGCATCGTCAATAGACATAACTGCACCAATCAGTCCTCGCGGACAGAGGTCATATGCATCCTCAAATCCATCATTGTCATCATTGGTATCTTCTTCATCATCATGACATCCATCTTGATCCCAATCGAGAGTTCGGTCTGAAGAATTCCATCCTATGACTCCTTTTGGACATTCATCGATTGGTGTTGAACCCATCATATCCAAGGTACCATCATTGTCATCATCGAAGTCATTCATGCTATCCAGACAGCCATCTCGGTCCCAGTCATTGAATACTTCAGAATTCCAAACAGCAAGATCTCTTGGACACAAATCTTCGGTGTTTTCAATACCATCACCATCTTCATCAGCATCGCAGATGTCTCCAAAATTGTCGTTGTCAAGGTTCTCCTGGCCTTCGTTTTGCATCGTTGGACAGTTGTCCATTTGATCCACTAAACCATCTCCATCGGAATCAATGTCNGAACATCCATCGCCTTCAANNTCGGTCTGTGGNGTCGAAATCCAGCCCAATGGGCCTTTTTGACAGGAGTCAAGGTGATCAAATACGGTGTCATTATCATCGTCGAAATCTTCGTCTGAATCTCGACATCCATCACTGTCATGGTCTGTCCATTGTGTACTCGACCATCCCATTTGACCTCGAGAACAAGCATCAAGATCGTCTGCAATACCATCGTTATCATCGTCTGAATCGCATTCATTTCCTTGTTCATCACCATCAAAGTTCAGTTGCAAAGAATTTGCATCTCGCGGACAATTGTCAATTCCATCGAGAATCCCATCGCCATCGATATCGGTTTCATAGTGCCAAACGCCACCATCATACCAACCTACAGAGGTGATGTTATGGGAGCCAAAGGTACCCGAATCTTCGAAGGAAAANGCGACTAAGGANCCTCCTTCAGAAGAAGGNTGNATTTCGTAGACATCNTCTTGTCCTTCGCTTCCACCGATTAAAGCCCAATCCCATGTTCCCGACGAATGTCTCTCNGCAAGGAAGATATCCGTTCCATAATAACTCGTATCNTCATCATAAGAAACGAGAACTTCTGAACCAAGCGTGAAGTCTTGAGTTGTCACGCCTGCAAAGATAGCCGAACCTGATNCTGTTCGATAGGCTGCATTGAACGAATCGTACCCGTAGCCACCTTCAGTGGTGACGCCATCCCAGAAACCAAGGTTGTCGACTGTTGCGATGTATCCATCAACCCATTGCGAGGGCCCAGTGTAATCATTTCCGAACGAAGCATTGCCGTCAAAATTCCCATACACTTGGACGGACTGATCGCTGCCTGATATGCATCCATATGTTCGATCATCGCCTTCCCCACCTGCGTGCTGGAACCATTGCCAACTATCTTCATTGTATTTTGCAATAACAATGTCACTACCACCAACCGACTCAACCGATCCCGATTCTTCGAAGGATATCTCGCCAACAAATGTCAAAGCAAGGAATGTTTCTCCAACTGAATTTTGACAGAATCCTCCAAATGGATCAATACCCAGGTCGGACATTGCAGTACGGCCTGATTCGAGAACTCCATTCTCATCAAACATCATCACTGCAACACCTGGCTCGGATGAGCCAAGGAATACTGTTCCATCAATATCGAGAATGTCGCGGAAGAAAACACTAGCATGGATGGTATCGTACATATCAACATACAAATCCATGACAAAGAGATCGTTACTGTTNCCAATCGAAATAGCCCAAATCCATCCGANCTCCATGTCGTATCTGGCCAAGAATGCATTNCCTTCATCANCTGTTTCTTCCTTACTTAGCGTAGGTAAATCGCCAAGANNCATGTTGCAACCAATACCTGCACTACCTAAACAGTAGCTTCCTCCAACGATGAGGTCTCCGTCACTAAGCATTGCAATCGAGTCGACTTGGTCCACACCTGAACTTCCAAATCCAATACTGAAATTCCATTCATTGGTCTCATTTGAAAAAGCAATGAAACCATCTTTATCGTTACAACTACCAGTTTCACAAATCTGAGTTGAATCGTGGCCGTTTTCTCCGATTAGAATCGATGTCACAAACGCACCACCAACAGCAACTGTGTTGTTGGCTAATGGTACAATNTCATTGATCCAGTCTTCACTAAACCCACCGACCGACATCACCCAACCCAATGTTGCGTTTCCTTCCTCGGTTGAAGAAACGATTTCTGAATCTTTCAATTCAAGGGGTTCTGGAACGAATACAGTCGCTAAAAGAAGGAGAATTAGGACAGATATTGGTCGAAGCATGCTTATCTGAGACGCTGCCACTTCATCAATTTGTTGCGACTCTGGTTCAACAAAAAACAACGATGTGTTCAAGGACGGTCGGCGTTCGTTGCCGTATATGACACAACGTCGTGGCAACAATCGACGGGGTGGAGGNAATCGCCAACAGAAGAAGCGACGCTATGGTGGACCGAGAAAAGCGAATCTTATCGAGCAATCAGCGAAAGACATTGAAGAATTCAGAACAAAGGCCAACAAGCGATTTGATTACGAATTCATGGGCGTCCAACCAATAGGCTTCCCCGATGAAATGGAAGAACCCAAGTCCTTCTCATTTGAATGGAAATGCAATCCAGTAAANCTCGGTGATGAAGAACGAATGGCAAATTATGTCGTTCGTCGAGGAGAATTTGGCTGGGTGGATGATGACCGTGTGGATGAAATCGCAGAATTTGGAAAGTCGACCTCGATTGCAGTCGAACAAGCACTCTCATTGAGATCNGCCTTGCTCCAACAGAAGACAGTGTATGGNCACCATAGCATGAAGCGAAAAGGTAAGCAGATGCTTCAGGATTACAAACAGGGAACAAGTATTGTCGAACTCTCAAAGAAATATGATTTTCCTCCAATGAACATCTTTCGAACAATTCTTGGTGAGAAGGGATGGTCGAAGACCAAGATCAAAGAATCGTTCAAAGCACCTTCCAGATTCTCAGAACGCGAACGTTCTGAATTTGAAAGTGCAGAAGANGCTGACCGCGTATCGAATGTCGACCAAAGCGAAACGCATCTTCGTGCGGATCTCTTCGAAAACATCCTAGCAGATTGGTTTGAAGCACAAGGTGTTCGATTACGACGACAGCCAGAATTGGTCAAGGAGCAATCTGTTGATCATGGCCGTCCAAAAGTCACCCCTGATATCCTCTTCCTCGATCATGTCACCATCAATGGAGAACCTGTTGCTTGGATTGATGCTAAGCATTTCTATGGTGCTGATGTTGAATTCCAACGCAAGAAGATGAAGAAGCAAATGATGCGTTACATCGACGAATGGGGGAGTGGNGCNATCGTATTCCGNCACAGTTTCTCAGAGAACCTCTTCCTACCTGGCGTCCTTATGTTGGATGCAAGTCCCTTGGATTTGACTGACCTTGATGCTCAATCTTGATTCATTCTTGATGGTTTAAGCGACGTTAATTCCACGCCAAACCCACGTTGTTCGAGTTCAGATGCTACTGTGCTGAGTNTTTCTTCAGTAAGCGGTTTCTTTAGATGAGTGGGTAAAAGAACACACGAAGTTCCAAGCATACAGAGACGTATCCGAATATCTGTTTGGAGTTGGTGAGATTGAATGACTGAACGCACCGAATCGAGTAAATCTCGACGAGTTGGTTCTTCAACCATCTTGGAAGCTGTTGAAAACGTTTGAGATTCTTGTAATAATTTTGGCCATACTGTTTCGTCCCATGTCATTTCAGAAAGTGCGTCTACAGCCTGATCGCCTGCCTTTGTGATTGTCTTTTTCCAATCAGGATGGTCGATGTATTCCGAGGTGTGTCTCGACCCTTCAGGTTTCCAAACGAGAAGAATTGGGGTTTGAACCCCAAAGCTTCGAGCATGTCCTGGACTTGGTGGAGAGCCAGGTACTGTTCGTAATTCTACGCCTCCAACAAAGAGACCGAGCACATCGCCAAGACCGCCTCGATATCTTCGTTCAATGTGATGCGAAATGCGAAAGTATTGTTCGATAGATCCTTGATTGGTCATTTCAAAACATGCAAGAGCCGTTGCGCATAAGCCCGCTGCTGACATACCAAACCCTTGACTTACTGGAAGTTCTAAATCAATGGTCAGTGAATAATGNGTATCTGTTGGTAGAAGTCGGGCATTTCGTAATTCATCAACCAGATCAACATACATCTGTGTTTGACCATCAAAGGCCTCTCCTCGACATGAAATATTCACATCAGTATTGCCTTTGCCTTTGATTTCGAGAACATCACGTTGCCAACCAGCCATTTCTTGACCTTGTTCTTCAGGTTCAGCTTGGCCATTTGGTTCAATGGTTGCAACAACACCCTTCTCAAGGCACATCCCTGCACCTCGACTTCCTTGGTTTCGAGGAAGAATTGCATCATCATGGATTGAGAACAGTAAGGTGATGTGACCACCGACACGAACTGTTGCCATAACGTGTCCACCTCATCAACAGGCATCAAGATGGCGGAAAAATCCGCTGCTTGTCGGCTCAAGCGAAGGCTCGACCGAGGTCTTCGCTGATGTTCTGGAAACGGCTCTTTAATTCTTCAAGTGCAAGATTGAAGATGGTTGTACCAGACATTGATCCATCAGATTCGAATGAGAAAATGTAACTTCCCTCGATTTGGTTGAGGATGATTGCATCATCAAAGTCACCGTCACGTCCAGTACCTGGACCGACTTGGTGAAGTGCTTTTTCAAGGTCAAGAACAGTTGCAACATCTGTGCACTTCTTGCTCTTGAATAACTTTGCATCGATTGGGCGACCATCCGTAGTAGAAAGATCGAGTCCAAACAGAACTTCAGCCTTCTTTGGCTTCTTTAGTTCAGCTTCGATGAGGGGTTGGAAGGTTACTGCAGATGCAGCAGCCCACTTTGCATGGTCTCGACCACGTCCAAGTGTTGCGAATGCAATGAATTCAAGGAATTGGCCTTGGGCAAGGTATGTCAGAGGGATTGGTTGCATCTCTTCTGAGATGTCAAACATTGGGTCTGAAACGTTGGTAAGGTCACCAGCAAGGACAACTCGGTGAGGTTCATCACTGTCTGAAGATGGACCTTGAACGTTGAGTGTGTACAAGACTTGGCAGTTCGGGCAACCCCTGTCTTCTTCTGCAAGGTTCATGCAGTTTTCACATTCCTCAGGGAAAGCCATGCCTTCTTCAGGATGTGTTGGAATTGGAATCATTGCCAATCGGTGTGCAATTACTTCGTCAGGAAGTGCATTGACCGATTCATAGATTTCTCCACGGTTGTTGTCTTGATTAACTCCGAGAGTGAACATTACTTTGCTGATTGCCATCTTTGGTACGTCTGCCATAATAGCACGGCGTAGTGCGTTAACTTGTGCAGCATCTGTTCCTTCAATGAGGATCTTTATCTCGTTTCCTTTTGGCCATCCATCTACGATACTTGCCTTCATTTCAATTCCTCCGAATCAGACACGACGTCCGCGACGTCCGCCCTTTTTCTTTGTTCCATCGTGAGCGATAGGTGTTACATCCTCGATTCGAGTGATGGTCATACCTGCACGAGTAAGAGCACGAATAGCTGCTTGAGCACCTGGTCCAGTGTTGTTGGCTTTGTTGCCACCTGGCGCACGGTACTTGATGATGAGTTGAGTGAACTCCTTTTCCTTGAGTGTATCAGCAAGGCGTTCTGCAGCACGAGTAGCAGCGAATTGGCCACCACTGTCTTTGGAAGACTTGACAACTTGTCCACCAGAACATGTTCCAATGGTTTCAGCACCAGTAAGATCTGTTGCTGTCATGAGAATATTATTGTAGGAAGAAAAGATGTTGACGATTGCTCTACGAGACATCAAGCCTCACCTCCGTCTTCAACTTCTGCTTCTGCACTTGGTGCAACTTCAGCAGCTTCGTTAACTTCATCAGCAAATGGTTTTGTTGCTTCTGGATCAACTTCTTCTTCAGCGTACTCAGCCATTTCCTTTCGCCCGTCGATCGCCTTACGGATTTCGTGTTCTGGGTTGTTGAGGTCGCTGGAAGGATGATACTGAATGATTTCTTCCTCGTCACGGTTGACTGGGTAGGAAGGAATTGTAACCTTTTGGTCACCAATGCAAATGTGGCCATGGGTGACGAGTTGACGCGCTTGCTTGAGAGAGCATGCAAGTCCCTTGTAGTAGACCATTGCTTGGAGACGTCGATTGAGGATGTCTTCAGCATTGAGTGAAAGAATGTCGTCAAGAATTGCTTCCTTGGTGATGAGTCCTTTGAGGTGAAGGGAACGAAGAAGATCGTCCTTCTCACGCATTCCATGACCTTCGGAGGTGTCGAGTGTACCGATCAAACGCATAGCTTGTCGTCGATGACGGCGAAGTTGGGACTTTGCCTTCCAAATTTCACGCATGTTTTTCAAGCCGTGATTTGCTTGGATGAGGTGCTCTTCTTCGATTCGAGCCTTCTTCCATGGATGTGGAGGAGTATCGA